>JAOZMU010000241.1 GCA_029934165.1 Bacteroidales bacterium | reverse complement strand
GTATTGATTTAGTTAGTCACAAAGTAAAAATATCTTGGAGTAAACATAAAATTTCATGGAATAAATATATACAGAAAGGAGATTGCAGATTAAAAAGTAAAACAAAAAAAGACGCACAAGACGTTGTAAAAGCACTTCAATTTATACAAAATCAATTTTAACTATAAAAAAATGACAGCACTTCAACAAATATTACAAAATTCAAAACTTACGGCTGAAAAAATAGAAGCGAATTTATTGCACCCGATTTTAGATACAACAGATTATAAACCGAGAGATTTTTTTGATGAGATAACTGACATTTCGGATAATTATTTCAACAAAAAAAGTGCAATAAGAATGATTGGACTTGCAGGTTTGCGTGGTGTTGGAAAAACAACATTACTTTGGCAGTCGGCTGACTATATTTATAAAAACTACACTAAAAATATTTATTTTTTTCATCTCGGACGCTTAAAAAAATTCGATATAGGTGTAAACGAACTACACGATGCAATAGAAAAATATCTTGCAAACGGCAAACTTTGGTCATATAGAGAAAGAATTGTTTTATTGTTCGATGAAATTCACGAAGACCCAAGTTGGGCAAGTGATTTAAAAGTTCTATACGATTTATTCCGTCCTGTATTTGTAATTGCAACAGGAAGTTCGGCTCTTTTATTGCAATCGACAGCCGATTTAGTTACTCGTATGCTTATACAACACGTTTATCCACTTAATTTCAGAGAATACATTGGTCTTACGCATTCTGATACAAAGAAAATAAACGAAACCGCAAAAAAATTACAAAATATTCTATTACAATCAGCAAATGCTGAAAATTTGTTTTATAAATTGCAAAATATTCAATCTAATTTAGACAATTATCTTTTAAAAATTGATGATATTGAAAAGCGTATTTCAGACTATATTACTTATCACAATATTACGAGATTTAGTTTAGAACAAAACAAAGAACGTATTGAGACATTAATTGCAGATTTAATACGTAGGGTAATTTACGAAGATATACCAAAATTAACAAAAACAAAGTCAAATTTTCAATATTCAGAAAAAATTTTGCATCGTCTCGCTGCATCAGACGAAATAAATATTCAAACACTCAGTCAAAGTATTGGTATTTCGCAAGATGAAATTAACGAAAATTTAGATATTCTTGCAAAAGCAGAATTATTAAACATTTTATACCCTTATGGTGGGATTGACAGTAAAATAAATAAAATGAAAAAGTATTTTTTTATGTCGCCTTCCATCAGAAAAACAATTTTAATACCTTTATCAAATGAAGACACAGATAAAAGTATTTATGCAAAAATGTTAGAAGATACGGTTGTTCTTTATTTAAAACGAATTTTCAGAGATAGGCATATTATTTCATTTTCATCAGTAAAAAAACAAAAAAATCCTGATTTAATTATTGAAACACTTGACAAACCAATTCTTCTCGAAATAGGACTAAATAAAAAAACAACAAAACAAATTTCAACAAGTAGAATAAAATATAAATACGGAATTGTTATAAATTCCAAAACTGATAAAATTGAACTTCATAATGATATTGTAATTATTCCGTTAAAATACTTTTTGTTACTTTAATGACAGAAATTGTCGAGTAGGTAAGAGGACTTTCACCCATAAACCTCTCACAGGCACGCACGTGAACCTCTCGGCTCATACGGCTCTCCATAGATGCGAAATAAATACTACGGTTTCCAAACATACTCCCAATGCACAAATAGATAGCGACCAAAAGGACATTGCAAAAAGAGGATTTTCAAAAATACAATCAGGCTATTATTACAGAAAAAAGATTAAAACCTCTCATTACCACAGACTTACAGAGAATGAACTTAATCGGCTTTTTACGCCTTTTTTAGTTTACAGCATTTTGTATGCCATTTGTTATTAGTGCAAATCAAAAACAAAAACGCGAATTTTATTTGCGTTTTTAAAAAGTAAAAACATAATTATTTGCACACCACGCCACAAATTGTCATCACTATCGGTGCAGCTCGAAGCCATACTGACAGTGGTGATAAATTGCTGGCAACACACCACCAAAAAAGCCATTTAAGTTTCCTCAAATGGCTTTTTTTGATATTTCTTTGAAAAGAAATTAGTCGTTGTATCCTTTTATGATTCCTCTTTCGGCGTTGCGAATAAACATGAGAATTTCGTCTCTTTCTGTTGATGCAGGTACTTCTGTTTCAATTATTTGGAGTGCTTTTGTGTTGTTGTATCCACGTTGGTAGATATAGCGATAGACTTCTTGGATTTCTCTGATTTGCTCGCTTGTGAAGTTTCGACGGCGCAAACCGACTGAGTTTATGCCGGCAAAGGCTGTTGGCTCGCGGGCTGCTTTGATGTATGGTGGTATGTCTTTTCGTACTAGCGAACCACCAGAAACCATTGCGTGTTTTCCGATACGGACAAATTGGTGTATGGCTGTCATTCCGCCAATTATTGCCCAGTCGTCGATAACCACTTCGCCAGAAATGCCTACGCTATTTACAATTATACAGTTGTTGCCAATGATACAATCGTGGGCAACGTGTACATACGCCATGAGTAGAGAGTTTGAGCCTATGGCTGTTTTCCCGCGCGATTTTGTGCCACGGTTTATGGTTACAAATTCACGAATAGTTGTATTATCACCTATTTCGGCGGTTGTTGCTTCGCCCTTGAATTTGAGGTCTTGTGGTACGCCAGAAATTACTGCTCCTTGGTGGATTTGACAATTTTTGCCAATTCGAGCCCCTTCTAAGATGCTTGCATTTGCTCCAATCCATGTTCCTTCTTGGATAGTAACATTTTTGGCTATCGTAACGAACGGCTCGATAACTACGTTTTTGGCAATTTTAGCGTCTGGGTGAATATAAGCTAATGGTTGATTCATTTGTTTTTTATTTTTGATATTTGTGCCATAAATTCGCCTTCCGTAACTACGCTATCGCCAACAAAAGCATATCCTCGCATATTTGCGATACCTCGTCGGATGGGGCTTAGTAACTCCATTTTTATAACCAAGGTGTCGCCTGGGACGACTTTTTTACGGAACTTGAGTTTGTCAATTTTCATGAAGAATGTGAGGTAGTTTTCTGGGTCTGGGACAGTGTCCAGAACTAAAATTCCACCAACTTGCGCCATAGATTCTGCGATGAGAACACCAGGCATAACTGGTTCTTCGGGGAAGTGTCCGACGAAGAAAGTTTCGTTCATTGTAATGTTTTTTGCACCGATAACCATTTCCTTTTCCATCTGGAAAATCTTATCGACAAGCAAAAATGGTGGACGATGAGGAAGGATGTTACGAATTTGGTTTATGTTGTATAATGGCGTGCTATTCAGGTCGATATCTGGTCGAACATTGGGACGATTGCGGCGTTTTAACTCTTGTCGTATTTTTTTTGAAAACTCGACATTTGCGTTGTGTCCTGAGCGTGTTGCCAAAACTCGTCCTTTTATGCGTTTTCCGACAAGTGCTAAATCGCCCAACAAATCGAGTAGTTTGTGTCGTGCCGGCTCGTTAGAAAATCGAAGGTCAACATTATTAAGAATCCCCTGCGAGCGTACCTCTACGTGTGGCTGATTGAACAAATCTGCAATGCGATCTACTTCGTTTTGAGGTAGTTCGCGTTCGACAATTACGATGGCATTGTCCAAATCGCCGCCTTTGATAAGGTTGTTTTGTAAGAGTGGCTCAAGCTCACGAAGAAAAACAAAAGTGCGACACATAGAAATTTCCTTGGCGTATTTGTCCAAATTATCCAAATAGGCATATTGCTGTCCCAAAACTTCGGAGTCGTAGTCTATCATTACATTAAGGCTGAACTTTGTGTCCGGATAAACGATTAGTTCTGTGCCTGTCTCTTTGTTTTCGTAGCAAATGTTTTCCTTGATTTCGATGTATTCTCTTTCGGCATCTTGTTCTTGGCTACCGGCTTCGAGCAGTTTTTCTGTAAAAAAGCGCGCGCTTCCGTCCATGATAGGGGTTTCGGGTGCATTGATTTCTATCAACACATTGTCGATACCCAGCCCGTAAAGTGCAGATAAAACGTGTTCGACAGTTCCAATGCGGACACCTTTGTCGCCGATAACTGTGCTTCTTGATGTGTCGACAACATTTTCTACTCGTGCATCAATAATCGGACGCTCGTCTAAATCGACACGTTGAAATTTGTATCCGTAGTTTACCGAAGCAGGCAAAAAAGTCATTTCGACATCTTGTCCTGTATGGAGTCCTTTTCCGCAAACAGAAATTGGTTTGGCTATTGTTCTTTGCTTTTCTGACATAGTGTTTTATGGTTATGGTCTTGTTTTATTGGTTGTTTATCAACAACTTACACCAAGTAGAAATTCAAATTAATAACAACTACAAAAGTGTCGAGCATCTTTATCCTCCTACTTTTTACACAAATAATTAAGCATAAAAAGATTTATAAGTACCATTACAAAAGTTCTTATGCTTTTTATTAACCTAAGTTGCTAATAACCAGCTTAAACGTTTCATAAAAAATAGGTCTTAGACCTTAAAAGTGTTTATCTAAAGTTTTTCTTTCAGGTCTTTCAACTCTTTTTCTAGCTGGTTGATTTGTTTTGCCATCTCAGGAAGCCGTCTAAAGATTACCGAAGATTTCTGAAAATTACGTATCGGAATGGCTGGCGAGCCTTGCATGACAGCTCCTGCTTCTTTAATATCGCGTCCGATTGCTCCTTGACCTCCGATTTTGACACCATCGGCAACCGTAACGTGTCCAACAACACCCACTTGTCCGCCGAAAACACAATTCTTTCCGATTTTTGCAGAACCCGAAATTCCGACTTGCGAAACTATTATAGAATTTGCTCCAATCTCAACATTATGAGCGATTTGTACCAAATTATCTATTTTTACGCCTTTGTTGATAATTGTCGAACCTAACGTTGCTCTGTCGATTGATGTGTTTGCACCAATTTCAACTTCGTCTTCAATGATTACATTTCCAAGCTGCGGAACTTTTGTGTTATTATCCGTAGCTAAGGCAAAACCAAAACCATCGGCACCAATCACAGCTCCAGAATGAATGACACAAGAAGAGCCAATTTTACAATCGTGCGAAATATTTACACTAGCATAAATAAGCGAATCTTTGCCAATGGTAACATTATCACCAATATATGTGTTCGGATAAATTCGCGTATTATCGCCAATCGTAGCATTTTCGCCAATATAAGCAAACGCCCCGATGTAAACATTTTCGCCAATTTTTGCAGACGCGCTTATGAACGAAGGCTGCTCAATTCCCGTTTTCTTTTTCCGCGTACTTTCATACCACTGCAACAAGGTAGCAAAGGATTGATAGGCATCTTCGACTCTGATTAGTGTCGCTTTGATTTCTTTCTCGGCAACAAAACTATTGTTAATCAGAATAATAGAGGCATTTGTTGTATAAATATATTTCTCATATTTCGGATTTGCCAAAAATGACATAGTCTCTGGTTTGCCATCTTCAATTTTCGATATACTACTTACAACTGCCTTTGGGTCTCCTTCAATAGTTCCGCCTATAAGTTGTGCGATTTGTTCTGCTGTTACCTTCATCTTATTTTTATTTTATCTAACTTTAATTTGCTACTTTGAACTCCATCAATATTTTACGCCTCTAAAATTATTCGAGGTACTTCGACCTTTTTGTTATTAAATTGCAAAGCAAATTAGTACAAAGTTAAATAATTATGCCGATTTTTCTAAACCTTTTTCCGTTTTCCATTTTCTAATAGTCATCATTACAGTCGTGGTTGCTTGAAGCCACACCGACAGTAGTGTAAAAAAAGCATTATGCGTATTTTTGCCGGCAAAAATAACAATCAGTTCTTTTAGGGCGGCTTCGGGCTTTCCGCTTGTAGTTG
>JAOZMU010000240.1 GCA_029934165.1 Bacteroidales bacterium | reverse complement strand
GATTTAACAGAGCTAAAAATAGCTAATTATTAACACCCCAGTCTAAGACCTATTTTTATGAAACGTTTAAGCTGGTTATTAGCAACTTAGGTTAATAAAAAGCATAAGAACTTTTGTATAAGTACTTACATCATGGATAAAATGAAATGTATGCTTCTTTTCTTTTTTAGCATAATACACTTATTTACAGAACCTTCCAATTGAAACAATCGGCATGGAAACAATAATTGCCAGCAAGCAAATTCTCGAAAATTTATTCAAAGAATCCACACAAGACTATGATATTTCACTTCTTAATTTAGCATTTAAGTTATACGATGAAAAAATACCGGCTGAAAAAATTAAGCAAAAATACTTATCCGAGGCAGTAATAATTTCGCGTATAGCTACTCAGCAAATGAGTTTGCGCCAAACTTCATTACTATCAATATTACTATACCGTCCGGTAAAAAGTTCATTTGTTGAATTAAATATAGTAGAAGCTAAATTTGGAAAATCCGTATCGGAAATTATTGAGGGTTTAATCAAACTTTCCAAAATCAGAAGCGGAAATATTTCTGGCAATTCCTTAGGCACAAATGCTGGCATGCGAGTGAAACCTAACAAGTTAGCTCTACAATCCGAGAATTTCCTTCAACTACTGCTTACCGTTGCGACAGATATTCGTTCAATCTTAATTCGATTGGCAATTAGACTCGGAACAATGCGTACATTAGGCGAAATAGAAAAAAGTAAGCGTCTCGAAATTGCTCGCGAAACCTATGATTCTCACGCTGTTATAGCTCACAGATTAGGTTTATACAACATAAAATCCGAACTCGAAGACCTGTCAATGAGTTACCTTGAGCCTGTCGTTTATCGGCAAATTGAAGAACAATTGCGCAACTCCGAAAAGGAAAGAAACGAAATTATTGAGATATTTCTAAAACCAATACGCAATAGCTTAAAAACCAACGAAATAAGCACTGTAATTAAAAGTAGAACTAAAGCTATTTCATCTATTTGGGTCAAAATGAAAGCACAGCAAATTGGCGTAGATGGTGTGTATGATATTTTTGCAATACGTATTATTCTTAATTCAAATTTCAAATCTCCCTCACAGGAAAAAGCTCAATGTTGGCAAGTGTATTCTTACATAACAGATTTATACCGACCAAACCCTAAGCGAACACGCGATTGGATTTCGGCACCCAAAAGTGGCGGATATGAATCATTGCACACTACTGTTTTTTGCGAAGAATTGAACCGTTGGTTTGAAGTACAAATACGTACTACACGCATGGACGATGTTGCCGAAAATGGGCAGGCAGCACATTGGAAGTACAAAAAAGGCGATGCAAAGGAAGACAAAGACGTTAGTTACGACAATTGGCTGGCAAAAATACGTAATACTTTGGAGAATCGCTCGCACAAATCGCTGGATGAGTATTTTACTCAGCGCGCTCAAAAAATTGAACACCCACCGGAAATTTTTGTTTTTACTCCTCGCGATGAATTACGTAAAATCCCCACTGGCTCTTCAGTCCTTGATTTTGCGTTTTCAATTCATACTGAGGTTGGTACACACTGTACAGGCGCACGTGTTGGAAACAAAAATGTTGGTTTGAAATATATTCTCAGTAATGGAGATAAAGTTGAAGTACTGACTTCTAAAAAACAATCGCCTAAGCGCGAGTGGCTTAGCTACGTACAATCATCGAAGGCTAAAACCAAAATACGTAAAATTGTTCGCGAAGAATCGTCGAAAGAGGCAGAAAATGGACGAGTTATTCTCAAGAAGAAATTTAAAATGCTTAAACTTGAGTTTAGCACAATCAATATTCGTAAATTATGTAGTCATTTTAGCGTAACCGAAGATGACTTCTTCGCTAAAATAAGTATGGGGCATATAAATATGGGGCTGATTCAACGGATTTTAACCACAACTACGAGTAAACAAGTTGTAACTCAACCAATTGCGCCACAAAAAAGGGAAGGTACCACACCAAAATCCGACTTGCTTGATATTGACAAAACATTGGAATATTATTTTGCAAAATGCTGTAATCCAATGCGTGGCGATGAAATTTTTGGCTTTGTTACTGTGAATAAGGGAATTAAAATTCACCAGATACATTGTCCAAATGCTTCGGATATGAAAAAAAACTACCCATATCGAATGATGGATTTGACATGGAATCGTGTTGATGATGCAAAAATACCTGTACCGACAATAAAAATCACTGGAACAAATCGTGTGGGTATTATTAATCGTATTTCGGAAATTATCTCTATGGAATGGAAGATTGAGATGAAAGAAATACGTGCATCTCAATTAGTAAAAAACCGCTTCGAAATTGTGCTTAAACCAATTGTCAAAGATACCAAACAACTGGATAGACTTATCAAAGCTCTAAGCAAACTACCTGAAATTCAAAAAATTACAAGGTCAAAGTAAACATTACAACGTAAATATTAATTTATGAAATTTGATTTATTAAAAACCGATGCTGCCTCGAAAGCACGTCGCGGACAATTGACAACCGACCACGGGAAAATTCAAACGCCAATTTTTATGCCAGTTGGAACTGTCGGCTCTGTAAAAGGAATACACCAACACGAGCTTGAGCAAGACATTGAAGCTCAGATTATTTTGGGAAATACCTATCATTTATATTTACGTCCCGGAATGGAGATAATGGAGCAGGCTGGTGGATTGCATAAATTTATGAATTGGAAACTCCCAATCTTAACGGATAGTGGTGGTTATCAGGTTTTTTCGTTGTCAGATAATCGAAAATTATCTGAAGAAGGAGCAACTTTTCGCTCTCATATCGACGGTTCTAAACATGTTTTTACTCCAGAGAATGTAATTGATACCCAGCGAATTATAGGCTCAGATATAATGATGCCACTAGATGAGTGTACTCCTTATCCGTGCGATTATAAATATGCAAAAAACTCTTTAGCACTTACGCATAGATGGCTGGCTCGTGGTGTTAAACACTTTGATAATACTTCGCCAAAATACGGTTATTCGCAAACTTATTTCCCAATTGTTCAGGGTAGCGTTTATAAAGACTTACGTATTGAATCGGCGGAAACTATTGCATCGTATGGCAGAGAGGGAAATGCCATTGGTGGTTTATCCGTAGGCGAGCCTGCCGAAGACATGTACCGAATGATAGAAGTAGTTAATAATATTCTGCCCGAAGACAAACCGCGCTATCTCATGGGCGTAGGAACACCTATTAACATACTGGAAGGCATTGCATTAGGTGTTGATATGTTCGACTGTGTAATGCCTACGAGAAATGGACGTAACGGTATGCTTTTCACTTCGGAAGGAACAATAAATATAAAAAATAAAAAATGGGAAAATGATTTTTCGCCCATTGATGAAAATGGAACTTCGTTTGTGGACAAAGCATATTCTAAAGCATATTTGCGGCACTTAGTTGTTGCAAATGAACGTCTTGCAGCCCAGATAGCAAGCATTCATAATTTGGCTTTTTATCTCCAACTTGTCGAACAAGCACGCCAACATATTGAGACTGGCGACTTTAGCAAATGGAAAGATATGAAGGTAAAAAAAATGGCAACACGACTATAAGTTGCCTTGCACTTTTTAATATTGAGATAATGATTTACGATTTGACTGAAAAACAGCAAATAATGGTAAATGTTAATTTAACCTTCGTTCTAATATTAAATTAACACATAGTGCTATTTATCAAAAATAATATGTAGTTTATCTTCAAGTCAACAATAAAAAAAGTATCATCTGCTTTTACGCACCTACTTATAGCCACATAATTTAATTTTTGAGCATTATTTATCAGCACTTAAACTTACGTAAATGGGTTTTCTGAATATTCGGTTTTTAGATATTATTGACATATTACTTGTAGCATTTCTTTTGTATCAACTATATATGCTCATAAAAGGGACGGTAGCAATAAATATTTTCGTGGGTATTTTTTCCACATACCTAATTTGGCTTATTGCGAAAGCTCTAAATATGCAACTTCTTTCCAACATTCTTGGACAAGTAATGGGAGTTGGGGTTATCGCCTTACTTATCGTTTTTCACCAAGAAATTCGCCGTTTCCTTTTCTTGATTGGAACGAGGTATTTTTCTAAAAGGAATTTTACGTTAGAATACCTATTTTCGTATTTTATTACGGATTCTAGCTCATCATTAGATTGCCTACCGATTGTTCAGGCGTGTAAAAACATGGCGAAAACAAAAACTGGAGCGTTAATTGTAATTTCAAAAGACTCAAAACTAGATGCTTACATGCCTTCTGGCGATGTAATAAACTCCGACACAACATGTCGGATACTGGAAACTATTTTCTTCAAAAACAGCCCGTTACACGATGGTGCAATCCTCATTACCGGAAATAAAATTCTGGCGGCGGCGTGTGTTTTGCCTGTCTCCGAAAGCACAGAACTGTCTAAGAGTCTCGGTTTACGTCATCGAGCAGCTCTAGGCATAAGCGAAATAACAGATGCCTACGTAATAATAGTATCTGAGGAGACGGGAAATATTTCTACTGCTCGTTTTGGCGTAATTCGTACAAATATTTCGGCAGACGAATTGCTAAAAAGCCTTGACAACACATTTTCTACGAAACGCGAGCAAGACAGTTCTGTAACCGAGGAATCGCTAAGCGAAGCACTACGATAAACATAAAACTTTTACTGTTAATTATTTTTTATTCTGACGGTAAATACCCAACTGCGTCAAATAAAGCTTGATAGTTTTGAGTTCTATTAAACTGCTCTAATGCCTTAAAAATCAGTTTATCCGTTTTTGTATTCCTATTAAAACTTGCTCCTTCTTTTTTTACAGCTAATCCCTCTTCGTTTAAACCAATAAATAAAGGAATGTTAATTTTATTATGCAGATTTTGAAGCACTTGCACAATATTTATCATTTTTGGTGGAACAAATTCGCCTTTATCAAAAGCCAGTTCAAGTTCAGAATTTACGGCAACATACGTAGGATTAAGACGTACTAGCATCTGAAGTGAATAAAGTTTACTCATCTCCTCCAAATAAAGAATACTCTGAACACACTCCTCAACTGCTTCGTCATCAGACAAGTTAGGACAAGGTTTGAGCATCACATATTCATCACAAATAACCTGCACTTGCTCATTATCGAAAGAAGAACACATTTTGTAAAAATTGTCAATTTTATCCGACGAATATCCTTTTTGCAAAATATCATTGCGTAAAAACGAATTGTGAGTTTCGTAACCTATTGAAATACTTAAACTTAAATTCTTTCCGGTAGTTCTACTTCCTGTTTTTTTGAAATACTCGACAATGGAAAATAAATAAGTTTGCAATTCCGAGATATTTTGATGATTCACATATTCTATTCGCGTCTCAAAGCCTATATTCTCTATGTTTGGAAAGGTTTTGAAAATTTCGTAACAAATCTGTTTTAGCGTTTCATTTGTCAAAGTACTTTCATCAAAAATACTTCCGTTGTTCGACAAAAAAAACCTGCGTACAATTTCTCTATCAACGCTCGTAACATAAGTAAAAGAACTAACTACTTGTATTAATACATTTTCCATCTCCACAAATTCGGGGGAGGAAACCGTGCCTAAGGTACAAAACGTGCATTTTTTCCATGCACATTGTTTTGTGTATAACGCAAGAAAAACTTCCTTGCCAAAAGGGGTATCTTGTATCCAGAAAAATGCTGGTTTTTGCAAATCACTCTGTTTTGAATGATTAGAATTTAAAATAAACATAGGCTTTACTTGTTATATATTTAGTAATTAAGTTAGTGTATAAATATAATCAACATTTTTGTCATTATTTTAATAAGACAATTCTTGGCATGTTTCATATAACAAAAATAAACTTTACACTTTTTACCGATTTTGGA
>JAOZMU010000239.1 GCA_029934165.1 Bacteroidales bacterium | reverse complement strand
TGATTTTGTTTTTGGCTGGCAAAAACTCAATTTCTTGAATCTGAATATCCAAAAAATCCTCAAGAAAGCGTTTTGCAATTTCTAAATCAGAAAATACTTTCTTGAAATAACGGTCGTAATTTAATGGTGCGAGATACATAGTAATGGAAAATTAATAATTTTGCTTACGCCTGATTTAATTTTAGTTAGGAATTTTAATGGCTTACTTTATTAAATTCATTTTACTAATATTAAACATAGGGAAAAATATTTTCTCAAAGTCATCTTCTAAACCTGATTTAATAAAAACATCAATTTTATTTGTGTTATTAGGAATAAAGCCACCATTAATGACATCACCAATAGGAATGCGTAATTTACATTGAGGAGTTGGGGCACTGCTGAATAAAGCATATTAAAATCATCCAACTGTGCTGATGCTCCACCAGTGTACAATCCACGTGTCCTAAGAGATTTTGCTTGATTGAAGCACATATCGCTACGGAAATTAAGCTCATGGTGTTTTTGCACAATTGGCTTGCTTTTTTGTTTGCCGGGTAAATATTATTTTTTCTTCTTAGGTGGTTGATAGCCACGTTGTTTTGCCATATCTTCCAATCGTTGTTGAAATTTAGATTTTTTGACGGGTTTCTTTTTGTTTTCCTTAATCTTTTTAAGGACTTCATCATCGTTTACAAACCTACGAATCATCACTGTTTGTCCAAAAGTTATCATATTTGAAAGGAAGAAATAATAACTTAAACCAGCAGAATAATTGTTAAACCAAAACAGCATCATAACAGGCATCATGTACATCATCATTTTCATACCAGGCATTGATGAGCTGGAGGCGTTCATTTGTCCACTGTTCATTTTTGTTGTTGCCATCATAGAAATTGCCATCAAGAGCGTAAAAAGACTTACGTGGTCGCCGTACCATGGAATCTCGAAAGGCAAATCAAGAATCGAGTCGTAAGTCGAGAGGTCGTCTGCCCAAAGAAAACCTTTTTGGCGCAACTCTATCGAGGCAGGAAAAAAGCGGTACATTGCAATCAGGATAGGCATTTGCAGCAACATTGGCAGGCAGCCTCCCATTGGGTTTACGCCGGCTTTTCGGTAGAGTCCCATTGTGGCTTGTTGGCGTTCCATTGCTTTGTCTTTCGGAATTTTTGCGTTAAGCTCGTCGATTTGAGGTTTCAGAACACGCATTTTTGCCGTCGAGAGATACGATTTGTAAGTTAGCGGAAATAGCAACATTTTTATCGCAACAGTGAGCAGAAGAATAATTAAGCCATAATTGGTTAAAAATGAACCTAATAGTTGAAACAAAGGAATTATCAACCACTGGTTGACCCAGCCAAAAATTCCCCAACCAAGCGGAACTAACGCTTCCAACTCCAAGTTGTCGTCTTTGACAATCGTTAAATCTTCGAGTGTGCTGTAATGGTTCGGACCAAAATAAAAGTTCAACGGTATTTGCTTGGTTTGGCTACTGAAAGGCAAGCTAATATCCGCCATACAATTCATAATATGAGTTGGCGAATGGTCTGTGCGAGTATATTTTACATAAGGGTCAAGTAGGTGATTATCAGCTATTAAAGCACTGGAGAAAAAGTGGTCTTTAAATGCAATCCACTTCACATTTGCGTTTAGCCTTTCTTCTTGCGTATCGGAGCGTTCTGTCAGATAATCGACTTCGTCATCTAAAAATTTGTAGTAAATTGTTGCATTGTCAGCTTCCCAATCTCTGCCTTTTTCTGTTCGCGGAACATCGTATTGCCACTTGAACATCAGGTAATTAGTGTTCATGGAAATAATATCATCCATTCCAACAAAATTAATATCAAAATCTAGCGTGTGGCTGCCCGGACGTAAAGTATATGCGTATTCTACGTATTGATACTCACTGGCTTTAAGTCGCAATTTTACAGTGCGTTCGGTGGTTGTGGCATCAAAAATTTCGGCATCTTCTTCTAGCTCAAAATAAAAATCATCTGTGCGGACTGTCCGAGCGTTATTTCCTGTCGGAAAAAGTAGCGTAAAGACGGTCGAGTCGCCATCGAATAGGCGTACTTGCGTAGAATCGAATGATTTGTAATCTTTTAGCTCGACAGAATATGGTCGTCCGCCTTTTGCAGACAGCCGAATTTTCATCAAATCGTTTTCCAAAATTACAAACTTTTCTTCGCCTTGGACGGCTCCTGCAAAAATGCCATACTTTTGTTGGAGTTCGTTTTGTTGGTTTATAACTTTCGCAGAATCAGTTTGTAATGAGTCTGTATCTGGAGTAATTATTTCATCCTTTGCTTTTGCTGCTTCGGCAGCAATCGCTTTCACGCGTGCAATCGAGTCTTCCGTATAAAGAATTGAGTCGCGTTTATGCCTCACTGCCTGCAATTCTTCTTCAGACGGTGAAGTTAAAATACTATACCCAATTAAAATTATAGCAATCAGTATAATACCTGTAACCGTATTTCTATCCATAATATTCAATAAATTAATAGTTATTTTTACTTGTTATTATTTTAAGCCTATTTGCTCATTATTGTTTTTTATAAGCACGTGCATCAAAAATAAAAGATACTTTTTTCGGTTTGTTATTGATTTGAATATAAGCAATATAAGGTCTAAGACCTATTTTTTATGAAACGTTTAAGCTGTGAATTAACAACTTCGGTTAATAAAAAGCGTAAGAACTTTTGTAAGAGTACTTACAATTCCTAATAATTTACACTATGTGTTTACGTTCATTGCTGCTTTAATAAACGATATAAATAAAGGATGAGGATTTACTACCGTACTTTTATATTCTGGGTGAAACTGAACTCCAACAAACCATTTATGCTTAGGTATTTCTATTATTTCTACAAGGTTTGTTTCAGGGTTAATTCCAGATGCAATCATACCATATTTTTCGTATTCGGCAAGATAATCGTTGTTTAACTCATACCTATGTCTGTGTCGCTCAGTAACTTCGTTGGATTGATAAACAGAATCTGCAATCGTGTTTCGTTTTATCCGACAAGGATACGCTCCAAGACGCATAGTGCCGCCAATGTCCGAAATCCCTTTTTGCTCTTCCATCAAATCAATGACAGGATGTGGCGTGGTTCGGTGCATTTCTGTCGAATTGGCTTTTTGCAAACCGATGACATTCCTACCAAATTCAATCACAGCGCATTGCATTCCGAGACAAATACCAAGAAACGGAATATTTTTTTCGCGAGCATATTGTGTCGCAATAATTTTTCCGGCTATGCCCCTATGCCCAAATCCGGGAGCAACTAAAATACCATGCAATCCCTCGAAACTCTCGTCTGTGTTTTCGGGCGTAATTGTCTCAGAATGAATAAGTTTAACATGCACTTTGCAACTATTAGATGCACCACCGTGTATAAACGACTCAATAATAGATTTATAGGCATCTGGCAACTCGGTATATTTCCCGATAAGCCCTATGTTAATATCCTCTTTTGTGCTGTGTAATAGCAAGATAAATTCGCGCCAACGTTTCAACTCTGGTTTCTCTTCGATGGGTAAGCCAAGTTTACGAAGCGTAATTTGGTCGAGTTTTTCGTCTAACATCTTAAGGGGCACTTCATAAATCGTCCTAAGGTCGATGGACTCAATTACTGCGTCATTATCGACATTGCAAAAGCGGGCAACCTTACTTCTAATCGCCTTAGTAAGAGTGTGTTCCGTGCGTAAGACTAAAACATCAGGCTGAATGCCATTCTCAAGTAAAGCTTTAACTGAGTGCTGTGTTGGCTTGGTTTTAAGCTCTTTAGCCGCAGACAAAAACGGAACAAGCGTCAGGTGAATAACTATACTATTTTGATAGCCCAATTCCCATTTCAACTGTCGTACAGATTCGATGTAAGGCAACGATTCTATATCGCCAACAGTGCCACCGATTTCGGTAATGACGACATCAAATTTTTTCTTCGTACCGAGTAGTTTTATCCTGCGTTTTATCTCATCTGTAATGTGCGGAATTACCTGCACAGTTTTTCCGAGATAATCGCCTTTACGCTCCTTGTTAATTACAGATTGATAAATTTTGCCTGTCGTAACATTATTGGCTTGGGAGGTCGGAATATTTAAAAACCGCTCATAATGCCCTAAGTCTAAGTCTGTTTCAGCTCCATCTTCGGTTACAAAACATTCTCCATGTTCGTAGGGGTTCAATGTTCCCGGGTCTACGTTAAGGTACGGGTCTAACTTTTGAATTGTTACAGAATAGCCCCTTGCTTGCAATAGCTTTGCTAAAGATGCAGAAATTATCCCTTTTCCTAAGGACGACGTAACTCCGCCCGTTACAAAAATATACTTTGTTGATGCCACAATTTTTTGTTTAAAAATTAACGGACAGCAAAGTAAACAATTAATTCCTTATTGATATAATTTTTTTATCCTATTTCTATTTTGCGTTGTATTTCTAAGCTATTGTGATTTTGGCGCATTTATTTCAGGCTATGAACTTTTTGTATTAAGCTATTTTTCGGATTTTACTTAGTCCTTAATTTCTATTTCAAGGATTTTTTTTGTCGATGGCGTGATTTTGTAACGGTCATCAAGGCGTTGCCCGATGACCCAGACAATTTCGTTGGTCGATGTTAGTAGCCAAACTTCTTCTTTTTCGAGTATGCTGAGTTTTTGGTCGATGAAAAAGTTGCTGAGTTTTTTGGCGTTTTTCATTCCTAATGGTACAAAGAAGTCGCCTATGCGCCATTTTCTGATGATTAATGGAAATTGTAGTTTAGAAAAATCAATGGCTGTTTTTTCGGAGGTTATGGGTATTTTGTACTCGTTGGAGTTTTTGATTTGTGTGAAAAGCAGTGTTCTATCGCCTAGTGTGATTTGTGTGTCAGTTATGTCAACATCGTATTTATATGTAATACTTTCCGATATCTCTGTTAATATCAGATGGTTACGGTCTTTAACAAGGCGGTGTGTTGCCGAGATAAATGTTTTGCCAGATTGTCGGTAGAGAGAACTTATTATTGCTGGAATTTGGCTTCCGCGAAAGCCGTATCCTCTGAAAAATTCGTAAAGGTATGCTTTTATTGGTTTTAGTTTGTGGAGTTCTTCTATCTTGAAATAGATTCGTCCACGGGTTTGGTTCATTATTTTGGCTAATTTGGCGTGGACTGCCTCTTCGACTATCGCTTCGGTTTCTTTGAGCCGCTCGATGGTTTCGATTATCGACCGCCGATAGTTTGGATTCATTTCTTCGAGAGCTGGTAAAACTATGTGCCGAATTTTGTTGCGTATATATTTTGTCTCATTGTTGGTTGCGTCTTCGCGGTAGCTAAGTCCGTGGGTTGCAACGTATTTTATTATTTCATCTTTTGTAGAAAATAAGATTGGGCGGATTATTTTATTGTTCTTTGCTTGTATGCCCAAAAATCCGCGTATACCAGAGCCTCGCACCAAATTAATGTGAAATGTTTCTACTACATCGTCCTGTTGGTGGGCGGTAGCGATGTAATCAAAATCGTATTTTTGTCGAATTTCTTCAAACCATTCGTAGCGTAGCTCGCGTGCTGCCATCTGGATTGAGACACAGTGAAGTTTTGCGTATAGCTCTGTCTTGAAGTGGTTTACGTACATTGGTAAGTCATAAGTAGCTACAAGTTGTCGCACAAATTGTTCGTCTTTGTTGGATTCTTCGCCACGCAATTTGAAATTGCAATGAGCAACGCCGCATTTATATCCAGCCTTGACAAATAGGTTCAACATCACAATCGAATCGACTCCACCACTGACCGCCAGCAAAACCTTGTTGCGTCGATTGAACAAGTTGTTGCTTTTTATGTATTCTGTAAATAATTCCAGCATTATTTTTTAAGCACTTATATTATTAGACTTTGGACAAAATTATTAAAACTAATAAATAATAATCAATTAATA
>JAOZMU010000238.1 GCA_029934165.1 Bacteroidales bacterium | reverse complement strand
ATTAACATCCCAGTCTAAGACCTATTTTTTATGAAACGTTTAAGCTGTGAATTAATAACTTAGGTTAATAAAAAGCGTAAGAACTTTTGTAAGTAAAATGAATTTAATAAAGTAAACCATTAAAATTCCTAACTAAAACTAAATCAGGCGTAAGCAAAATTATTAATTATTAATTATTAATTTTCCATTACTAAGAGTACTTAGTACATAACGCCTGTTGTATAACCAGAAACTTTGCCGTGTATCATATTTGCGCAAAGTACAGGTGTTGTTCCTGCTTTAGAGATGATTTTCTTTTCGTCGCTTCCGAGTGAATATCCTGAAAGTCCCAAGCTCTTTTTTGGAAGAATAACGATTAAATCGGGGGTTAATTCCTTCAATTTTGTTAGTGTAGCATCAAGCGCACTACTCGTTTCGACAGGCTGTTCTTGTATTTCTATTCCTTGTTCGCGCAGGTAGGCTTTTACGAAACTTAGGTTTCGCTCAACTCTATCGCGAATGGCTTGGATTGTGATTTTATTTGGGTAGCTCAGATGAAAAACTGGGCGGTAAAATTCGCCTAAAATACGTGCTTGTGCTAACTTTTGTTTTATTGCTGGGCGGTCGTCCACAGGGAAAAGAACGTTGCTCAATTTGTCGCGGTTTGGAGCATTTTGAACTATAACGCACGGGATTGACGCATTTGCAATAAAATGTAATCCTTTTGTAAACCCCTTAGAACCAATAAATAAAAACTTAGCTTCGATAGATTCTGTTAAATTGAGAATGTCTTTTGTATAATTGCTAGAGTTAGCCATTAATTTCAAGGTGGGCTCAAAAGAGTATTTTTTATTTATTTCTTCTGATAATTTATACATAGCCCGACTCGTAATAACGCGGTCTTTGCCACCAGAAAAGAATCCTATAATTGTTAGTTTTTTGCCCGTCTGCGAGGCATAAATTGCAGCATTGCGCACTGCGTGTTCACCGTATTCTGTCGAGTCGTAATATGCTAATACAATGATAATTGTGCTCTCTTTGGTTGGTTTTGGACTACTATTCGTTGCTACTGGCTTGGCAACTGGTTTTTTTGCGGCAACTGTTTTTTTGTTCTTTTCATCAATTTGCTGTATAACACGCTCAATATCTGCATTTTTCTTTGTCAATTCTTCAAGAAAACCTTTTTTGTCTTCGGATATTATTTCGAGCCAAAGTTCCATCTTTCCAATGAGTTTTAGGTCTTTTGTGTTTGCAACAAAAGCATCGTAAGTAGCTCTAACTTTGACATGTGCCGAAAATAGGCGCATTTTGATAAAAGTGTTAAAAGTATTGGCATAAATTCGCTCTGTTCCAGACTCATGTTCTGCCAGCCATTTTATTGCAAATGAGAGGTTTAATACTGCTTTTTCAAAAATAATTTGACTCATAATCAGTGTTGTTTAGGTTGGCATAAATATACTCTTTTTTACCTAAAAACACTATTTTGATGACAAAACAGCCAAATTTTTATGAAAGCTATGTGTAACAAAAAGTATTGCGAAAATACATCACAAAAGATGCTAAATGTCAATAATTTTCACGGCTGTTGACTTGAAAGAGAGCCAAACTTTTTGCCCAATTTGAAAGTCGAATTTAAGAAGAGAGTTTTCTGTTATTACCACAGTAAGCCGAATGCCAACATCTACAATTATCTCATAGTTAGATAAATATGGAATAATTTGTAAAATATCGCCTTCAAAATGGTTTGCGGCACTGGTTTGTGTTTTTTTTGTGGCGATGAGTATTTCTTCGCCACGGATAATTATTTTGCCGTGTTTTAGTTTACGTCTATTTGAGACAATAATTTGAGTTGTGTCGCCAATAATTGCAACTGTTTCGGAAGTAAAAGCCACTTCATAAAAGTTTTTGACTCCTGTAAAATTTGCCACAAATTCATTTGCCGGCTTTTCAAAAACATCTTTAGTGTTGCCAAATTGTGCAATTTTGCCTTGATGCAGGACTGCAACTTTGTTTGATAGTGCAATTGCTTCTTCGTAGTCGTGCGTAACGTGTAAGATTGTTACTCCACTTTTATTTATTTGCCTGAGTAAATTTCGCAAATCGCCACGCAATTGCACATCTAAAGACGATAATGGCTCGTCCAAAAGCAAACAATCTGGCTTTGTGATGAGCATACGAGCCAGCGCAACTCTTTGTTGCTCACCGCCAGAGAGATTCTGCGGACTGCGGTCTAAAATATGCGATACGTTTGTCAATTTGGCATACTCCAAAACCATGTTTTCTTTTTCGGTTCTTGTCAGTTTTTTTTTCTTCAAAGAGTATGCAACATTCTCTCTAACAGTTAAATGAGGAAAAAGTGCAAAGTCTTGAAATACTATTCCAATTTTTCTGTGCTGTATCTTTTTTTTGGTTATGTCTTCATTTTTCAGAAAAACTTTTCCTTCGGCGGGGCGTGTTAGTCCTGCAATTATTTCTAGTAAAACTGTTTTTCCAGTACCAGATTTTCCGAGCAATACGTAATAATCGCCTTTTTCGATGTTGAGGTTTATGTTTTTTAGACAAAAAGCACCAAATTGTACCGAAATGTTTTGAAGTTTAAGCATTGCGAGAGTTTTTTTCTTTAGTAAAAGTACGAAGAATAACAAAAAAGACTAAACAAACAATGATAAACAAAACTGCCACAGGACGAGCATATTTTAAACCAAATGAACCAAATCTTTCGTAGATTAAAATCGGTGTAATCATTGGGTGATATGCAACTATGATGACAGCTCCAAACTCGCTCAAACCACGTGCAAACATCATGATTAGTCCCGACAAAATATATCGCCATGCCAACGGCAACGACACACTAAAAAACACCCGAATAGGCGATGCGCCAAGGTTTAGAGCGGTTTTTTCTAATTTTACAGGTACAGCTTCAAAGCCATCTCGTGCTGCGTTGATTAGAAACGGAATGCTAACAAACGCCATTGCAAGACCAATACCCACTGGGTGTCCGACAAAATTTAAACCCACCGACGATGCTGCCTTGCCAACAACAGAATCGCGGGAGATGAAGCCAAGAATGGCTATTCCGGCTGCCGAATGTGGGATAACAACTGGTAAATCAATGATTCCGTTGATAAGTTTTTTTAGTTTGAAGTTGCTTCGAGCCAAAAAATAGGAAAGCGGAATTGCGCCAATTGCAAAAAAAAGTGTTGAAACACCCGAAACCCAAAGAGTCAAAAAAATGCTTTCCGTAACATCGCTATCTTGCGCTGTTTCAAATAGTTGCTCTGTCGATGTGGAAACAAACATTCCTGCAAGTGGAGCTAAAATAAATAATAAAATTAGCCCTCCGAGCAGAGAAAAAATAAGTGGTACGTTGTTTTTTTTCAGCATTATTTACCTTCAAAAAAATTTGGTTTCACAGTTAGCATAGTGTAGAAATAACTCTGCAATCCGTCTGGTGTTCTGCCTTGTAGCGTTTCCATGGATTCGCTGGCAAACATCATTGCATAACCAAATTGCATTTTTGCTATGTCGTTTATTTTCCAATTTGCAATCAAATCTATTTCATGTCCAAGAAATTTGTCAATTGTTTCGCCTTCAAACACATAATTGTTAGCCACAGCAAGATAATGGTATCGTGCTGTGAATTTTAAATTATTAATTGCAGAAATATCAAATTTGGCGTTAATGTCCATTAAACCAGCGTTTCCTGTTGTTGATGGCGTGCTTACATAATCCATCATTCCATTAAAAGTGTGTTTTGCACCGTACAAAATATCAAAAGCGTTATTGTCTTCGCTATCAGCATCTTCCATGTCGTTGCCAGATTGTAGCTCAAAACCAATTGCTCCTGTAAGCACGTCAGAAAATTTTTGTCCTATGCTTGCGCTAATGTAGTGAGCTGCAATGTTTTGCTGTTCTTTTGTTTCGCCAGATTGGTAGAAAACTCTCAAATCTGCTTTCATTCCGTTTGATGCGTATTTTACAATTCCGCCTCCTGTAAAACGATATACATTATCGTCATTATCAGGCTCTTCGGATATTTGGTGTCCGTCTGTGATAGCCAATAAACCCAACGAAATATTGCCATGCTTTTTCTCTAACCAGATTAAATTCAGGAACTTATAATAATCTGTCATTCCTTCGTAATTTGTTCCGTATAATCCTGTTGCCGATTGGTTGAAAGCCGTTAGCATTGTTAATTTCATAGATTCGGATTTATAGCCAACCGTAATTCCATCGTGCGATGCCGCCGTTTGGTTCCAGTTCGACCTTGTGAAAAGCCGTTTGTTGTCAATATCCATTGATTGTCGTCCTGCTGTAAATGCCCAGTTTTCACCGGCTTTGAAGCGTACATAAGCCTCATAAACATTGACTCCCGGAATGTCTTTATTATGTTTCGACTCGCCCCAAATACGGTAGTCTTGGATAGAAAATTTTGTACCCACATTTTTATATGTGTGGCTCAAATTCAACCTAGAACGCTGAGTTACAAAGGCTGCCGCTTCCGAATCTTCAATACGTAATTTTTTATATCCATTTCGATATTCAAAACGTGGACGTATTTCAGCGTCAATTTTAAATTGTGCATAGCCAGAATATGCGCCAATCATTACTATTAATGTAAGAAAAAACTTTTTCATTTTTTGAGTGTTTCTATTGGTTATTTTTTTGCGTATTTTTTCAACTCTTGTGGAATTGCATCAAACGAACCCGAAACAGCCGGCACGATTGAAGGTTGTCCGTTGGTTTCCATGATTTTAGAGCCGCCGTCTTTAGACAAAATGTAATCTGCAAATTTCATTGCTATATGTTTATTTGGCGCATTTTTCAGAACTGTAATTCCATAAACCATTGGTTGTCCGATTTTTGTTATTGTTGTGCCTGGTTTTTTTCCTGTAATATCGACAGAGGCAGTTTTATAAAATTCTCTAAGTTCTGGACTTTTCAGGTTTACCGAATCGGGAAGAATAACAAATTTCAGTTCATGTTGTTGAGCCACAGAGCGATATAAGAAAATATAATCAATAGAATTTGATTCTAATAAAGCTAATAAATCTGTTTCTTTTGGGCGAACATATTCTTTGTTTTTCTCAATCATTTTGCTCGCAAAACCGTCTGCTTTGTAGTACTGTTCAGCAAGTTGCGAAGTTAGAATTGCACGGTAGCCACAAGGGTCTGCGTTTGGGTCTGAGCGTCCAAAAATGACATCGTCTTTCATCAGTATTTCGTGCCAGTTTTGTGCGTTTATTTCTGCGCTATACTTTGAGGCATCGTGGTAAACGATTGTCATTTCGTTACTTGCAAAACGAATGTTCCAATCTGTGTGGTCTGGAATTAGCATCTCATTTATTATTGTATAATCTGCCGATGCCATGATGTCGCATTCTTTTTTTAGGTCTGTGATTTTACGTGCGCATTTTACGCTGCCTGCCGATTCCAATAATATTTTCACATTGGGATTTTTTGCCTCAAACTCTTCTTTCATTTTTTTTAGTGGCACAGACAAACTTCCTGCGTGAAAAACGATGAGTTTTTCTTTTTTTGCTTCCGAAACATTGTCTGTGTCGGTGTTTTGACTTTCTGAGCAACCAACCAAAAGGGTTATTGCAAGCATGATTTTGAATAAAATTGTAAATCTACTCATTTTTAAATAATTGAATTTAATTAATAATTTGCACATCACTTTTTTGTGATGTTTTTCGAGGTGCAAATATATTCACAACGAATTGATTTGCAAATTTATTTATCATTACTGCTTGGTATGGCTTTGAGTTGCACCGACAACGTTTGCAACAAAGGCGTTTTGCGGCAGGGATTGCAGCGGTAGCTCGGTTTGTTGGCATGCGATTTTTGGCGCGGTTTGGCGAGCGACCGATAGGAAGCTCCGCCAAACCGCTTGCCAAAAACGCATGGCAGCACACCGACTACAAGCGGAAAGCCCACAAGCCG
>JAOZMU010000237.1 GCA_029934165.1 Bacteroidales bacterium | reverse complement strand
TTAGTTTTAGTTAGGAATTTTAATGGCTTACTTTATTAAATTCATTTTACTAAAATAAACAAACAAAAATAATCGACACTTTAATTACTGTTATTAAGTTAAGTATCAGAGCAATATAGTTTTTAATAAATAATACATTGCATTTAAAGTCTAAGACCTAATTTTTATGAAACGTTTAAGCTGTGAATTAACGACTTACGTTAATAAAATGCGAAAGAACTTTTGTAGGAGTATTTATAAAAGTTCTTTATTTTATAAGGTTAGTTTTGTTTATTATTTTTATTGGAAACAACGAATAATTAAGTTGGCACGTATTAATACAATAATCAGATGAATTACGATAATTTTACGATAATTACTCAAAAAGCTCTCAAATCGTCCTCTCAATTGGCAGGTAAGCTAAATCACCAGTCAATAGAAACAGGGCATATTTTTAAAGGGATTTTTTTTGTAGATAAAAATATCATGCCCTTTCTTCTCCAGCATTTGAATGTTGATATTAAGATGTTTGAGAAACAAATTGACGATATTTTGAATTCATATTCGCCTTTAATGAGCGGAAAACGAGCAGTTTCTTCCTATGTTGAAAAATCGCTGAATTTAGCCCGAAATTTTTCCAAAGAAATTGGCGATGAGTATATATCGATAGAGCATATCCTCGCTGGTACGTTAAGTACAGGCGATAAGGTTGGTACTTTATTGAAAAACAAAGGAATAACTCCCGAAAAGTTATCAGACGCAATAAATCATCTGAGGCGTGGCAAAAAGATTGAACGCCATTCGGACGAAAGTGTGGCAGCCCTTAATAAATATGCTGTAAATCTGAATGATACAATAAAAAAAGGAAAAGCTGACCCAATCATTGGACGCAACGATGAGATTCGTAGAATTTTAAGAATAATATCGAGACGACGAAAAAACAACCCGATAGCAGTTGGCGAGCCGGGTGTTGGCAAAACCGCAGTAATAGAGGGCATTGCACAACGAATAGTGCGTGGCGATGTGCCTGAAAATCTTGCTGGGTGTCAAATATTTTCGCTTGATTTGAGTGCATTAATTGCTGGTGCCAGTAAGCAGGGTGAATTTGAAAAGCGTTTAAAATCTGTGATTAGCGAGGTAAAAGAAAGTGGCGGAAAAATCATTCTTTTTATTGATGAAATTCACTTGCTCGTTGGGACAGGAAAAGGCGCAGGAGCAATGGATGCCGCAAACATTCTTAAACCGGCACTTGCACGTGGCGAGCTACGAGTTATCGGCGCTACGACACTAACTGAGTATCAGCGATATATAGAAAAAGACAAGGCTCTCGAAAGACGTTTTCAGAGAGTGTTAATCGAAGAACCAGACAATATTTCTACGGTGTCGATTTTACGCGGAATTAAGGAAAAATACGAGTCTTTTCACAAAGTCGAAATAAAAGATGGAGCAGTTTTGGCGGCGGTTGAGTTGTCGCAAAAGTATATCACAGACCAGTTTTTGCCCGACAAAGCTATTGATTTGATTGACGAGGCGGCATCAAAAATTCGTTTGGAAATCAATTCGTTACCCGATGAAATAGACGAACTTGAGCGTAAAATTCGTCAAATGCAAATCGAAAAAGAGATATTAAAAAAAGAAGGTCAAAGTATAAATAAGCTCGCAGATAAAATTGCAAATCTCAGCGATGAGCGAAGTAAGCTAAGAGCGATTTGGGAGTCTGAGAAGAGATTAATTTCTGATATTCAACAACTTAAAAACATAACCGATGATTTAAAGGCAGAATCTAAAAAAGCTGAAAAAAAGGGGGATTTTGAGGTTGTTGCAGAGATTAATTATGGCAAACTAAAGGCAAACGAAACAAAAATTCGCCAACTTACTAATGAGCTACAAGAGAAGCAAAAGGGGAAATCACTTTTTAAGGATTCTGTTGATAAAGAGGCGATTGCAGAAATTGTTGCTGACCGTACGGGGATACCTTTGCAAAAAATGTTGCAAAACGAGCGTGCCAAATTGCTTAATTTGGAAAATGAACTTGGTAAAAGATTAATCGGTCAACGGCAAGCTATTCAGGTGGTTGCAAATGCTGTGCGCCGTAGCCGAACAGGATTGAATGACAGCAAACGCCCTTTAGGTTCGTTCATTTTTTTGGGTACAACAGGAGTTGGCAAAACAGAATTGGCGAAGGCTTTGGCAGAGTTGCTATTTGACGATGAAAAAGCGATGACACGGATTGATATGTCCGAATATCAAGAAAAACATTCTGTTTCGAGACTTATTGGTGCGCCTCCGGGCTATGTGGGTTATGACGAGGGCGGGCAACTTACTGAGGCTGTGCGACATCGTCCGTATTCTATTGTTCTTTTCGATGAAATAGAAAAAGCCCATAAAGGAGTTTTCAGTACGTTGTTACAAGTTTTGGACGATGGAAGATTGACCGACAGCAAAGGACGAACGGTAAATTTCAAGAATACAATAATTATAATGACATCGAATGCGGGTTCGGATAAAATATTCGATGGAATGCGCAATTTAACGAATGACAATAAGCATAAAATTTTTGCACGCGTAAAACGTGAAATTCTTGATATTCTTAAAGAAAAAATGAGTCCCGAATTTGTAAACAGAATAGATGATATTGTCATGTTTACGCCATTATCCTACTTAGAAATACGTAAAATAGTTGAGTTGCAGCTCAATAATTTGGTCGGGAAACTACGTAATAAAAGCATAAATATTTTTATCTCAAAGTTAGCTGTCGGGTGGCTTTCAAAAATGAGTTATAACCCTCAATTTGGTGCGCGTCCTGTGAAACGAACAATCCAGCGACAAATTTTGGATATTTTATCAACCAAAATGTTAAAAGGTGAAATTTCTAAGGAAAAAACTATCAGTATTGATTTGAATAACAGTGTTTTAACTTTTGATAATCTTTCTAAAGAAGAGTTAGAAAATTTGAAAAATGAACAAAAAAACAATGAAGATGCCGAACTTTTGAAGATAGAAAAAGAGGCGGAAAAAATAGAAATTAAACACGAATCAAATACTATTGAGAAGAAAAAAAGCTGGTTTATGCGTTTGTTCTCATGGGTAAAAAAACTTATTAAATAGTGGTTAAACAACTTGAAATATATCTGCCCGAATTTAAACGAGGTTATCATCTGATTACGAACCTTATAGAGACCGAATTAACAGATTTGCCAAAAATTGGCTTGGTCAATATTTTTATTGAACATACATCTGCCGGACTTACGATAAATGAAAATGCCGACCCATCTGTTCGTGTTGATTTTAAGGCTTTTATGAATAAACTAATTCCAGAAAACCACCCATCATACACTCACACAATGGAAGGTTCGGACGATATGCCAGCGCACTTAAAGTCTTCATTATTAGGACAATCAATTTCTATTCCGATAAGTGATGGAAGGTTAAAATTGGGAATTTGGCAAGGAATTTATTTGTGCGAATTTAGGAATCGTGGAGGAAATAGAAAAATAACAATCACAATACTAAGCTAAATTAGATGGCAATCAATATTTTAGGAATAGAATCATCTTGCGATGATACTTCGGCAGCAATCATCAGTGATGGAGTTTTACTCTCTAATGTAACTGCAAATCAGTCTGTTCATAAGGCTTATGGTGGGGTGGTGCCGGAGTTGGCTTCGAGGGCACATCAGCAAAACATTGTTCCTGTTGTCCACGAAGCAATGCGAAGGGCAAAAATGACAAAGCAAAACGTTGATGCTGTGGCTTTTACGAAGGGACCCGGACTGCTCGGTTCGTTGCTTGTTGGGGCATCTTTTGCAAAAGGTTTTTCGCTTGCGTTAGATATTCCGTTGGTAGAAGTGAATCATCTTCAGGGGCATGTTTTAGCGCATTTTATAAAGGAAAAAGGTAAAAATATCCAACGACCTAAATTTCCATTTCTGTGTTTATTGGTATCTGGTGGGCATACCCAAATTCTACTCATAAAAGATTATTTCGACATGGAAATTATTGGACAGACCATTGATGACGCTGCTGGTGAGGCATTTGACAAATGTGCCAAAACAATTGGCTTGCCATATCCGGGTGGTCCTTTGGTCGATAAATTGGCAAAACTTGGAAACCCGAGAGCTTTTAAATTCTCGAAACCGCGAATTGCAAATCTTGATTTTAGTTTTAGCGGTCTTAAAACTTCATTTCTGTATTTTGTTAGAGATGAGGTAATTAAAAATAAAAATTTCGTTTCTGAAAACAAAAACAACCTTTGCGCTTCAATTCAAAACACCATAATTGAAATTTTGTTAGACAAGTTGAAAAAGGCTTCCAAACAAACTGGTGTCAACGAAATTGCTGTTGCTGGCGGTGTTTCGGCAAACTCGGGCTTACGAAATGAGATTGCTGCCAATGCCACAAAATATGGTTGGAATACGTATGTGCCGGAAATTGAATACACAACGGATAATGCCGCGATGATTGCGATTACTGGCTATTATAAATATCTCAAAAACGATTTTGCCTTACAAAGTACAGCTCCGTCTGCACGTATGCGAATAGATGTTTAACGCAACCTAAAAACACAAAAAATAAAATGACATCAAGCACAATGTGTGCCCTGCATGAGTAGCAGTGCAACTGACTGCAAGTTAGACTAAATGGAACGAAAGTACAAATTTAGGTTTAATTTACAAGCGGAAAAGTGCATAATTTCCAGAGGGTGTACGTGTGATTTATGCCAGAAGTGTTAGCAAGTGGCAAGGTGGTTTGGAGCGATTGGAACTTAGCCAAGCTATCTCTCGAACACCAAAATTTAAAATAAAAAAAGTGAGTAACAAACCCGAGCGAAGACGCAAGAATCTGATACGCCTTGTCGTGAAATACGGAATTGCTTATGCGTGGAGTAGGGGTAGAATGGGCGGCTTGGCAATTGCTCAAAGTCCGATTCTATGAACAACCATCACACTATCTCGCTTGAGAAGACGTGGTTATCAGTTTATGCTTGATATCTACGAATCAATTTCGCGGGTTTACAAATATCGCAATTCTTTCTTTCCCATAATTTAGGGAACCGCCGTTTACACAATTACAGGCTCTTTCTTTTTATTCGTTATAATTTGTTGTTCGTAATTTCTTTATTTCTTTTGGGTGTCTGCTTGTATGAACAATTCCAACGAAAATTAATACTCTTTGTGTTACTTTGTAAACCAGTTTCCAACTTTTCATCACCAATATAAAACGGTATAAAATCCTTTTTGCATTTAATTCATTCTCTGGTGGATATATTTCAGGATTGTTCTCAACTTTTTCAACTGATTTTAAAAATTCTTGTCTAAATTTTTCTGCATTTTGTGGTGAATCTGTTTTGATATACTCATAAATTTCTTCCGCTTCCGAAATTGTTTCCGGCTGAATTATTGTCTTTCGTTTATCTTTCATTTCCAGTTATTTACTCTGCTAATAAAATCTTCTTTTGATACACCTTCTTGTCTTTCTGAATTATATATTTTAAAGCGGAAATCCCGAAGTTTCATTCCATATTCAGGCAGAAATGTATTTAGGTCTCTGTTATCATCAAATTGTTTATTCCACTCTGAAAATGACAATTTCTTAGCATTAAAATCATCTTCAACTTCTTGTGTACGTTCAAGTATTTTATTAATGTAAGATTGTATCTGGTACATCTTATTAATATCATTTAAGGCAAGTATTGTTTGCGCTAATGATATTTTTTGTTCGGCAAAATTTAATGTTTCCATAATCATTTTGTTATTAATTTTCAATTTACAGAATTTATTATTTAAAGTGTTGTCAATGTCTTTTAATATTTTATATACTGCTTCCATATCATTTTCATGATGCCTTCTTACCCAAAAAGAGTAGCACAAAACCACTGCCTTCAAAGCAAATGTGTGTGCCCTGCATGAGTAGCAGTGCAACTGACTGCAAGTTAGACTAAATGGAAC
>JAOZMU010000236.1 GCA_029934165.1 Bacteroidales bacterium | reverse complement strand
GTTTTAGTTAGGAATTTTAATGGCTTACTTTATTAAATTCATTTTACTAAGAAATTTTACGTGGGTCAAAATTATGAATTAGCCGTAGAAATTGAAGTAGTTTATTTATATGCAACTATTTTTACCATAATTTGTTCAAAATATTTTCGGATTGTTCTATCCGAACCATGAAAATTATTAGCAATCATAGCAAAAACTATTGTTTTACCGCTCGTAGTTTCTGCTAAACCAGCATAAGCACGTACATTTCGTATCGAGCCACTTTTTGCTTTCACACGTCCTTTTGCAATTGTCCCTTTGCACATAGAGCGCAAAGTGCCTGATTCTCCGGCAATTGGTAGCGAAGATTCAAAGGCTTCG
The DNA here is from genome assembly GCA_029934165.1 of Bacteroidales bacterium. Classification (GTDB taxonomy): domain Bacteria; phylum Bacteroidota; class Bacteroidia; order Bacteroidales; family JAOZMU01; genus JAOZMU01. The sequence goes on along the minus strand of JAOZMU010000236.1, from coordinate 5,572 downwards.
GTGTATCTACTTTTTTTGTGCATATACAAAATAATATTTGCAATTTGACTTGGTGTGATAGCATTGTACCGCGAAAGTCCCGAACCATCAGCAAGATACATACCGCGTACATCAATTCCTTTTGTTGCCCAAAAATTTGTCATAGCTCTTGTTCCGGTTTTCACATCAGCTTTTCCAGAAAGGGCTAATGAGCTGTGCATCAGGCAGTGTTCGGCAAATAAATTGAAACTTCGCATATTTGTAATCTTCACTATTTCGGATAATTGTGGCGATTTGAGCAGAATAATTTTTTTCCTATCTTTTCTTATTTTCTTGTTGCTCAACCTTATAAGACGAACTGTGGTTGCAGAATCCGTTGTTGCTATGCCAATTTCCGATAGTTTCCGTTGCAAAAGTTGGGCAGCCAAAAGTGGCGGGTCTGGCACCGAACCCCTGATTGTAAACTCCTTGCGATGCATTGGAATTGTTCCGCGAACGATACGAAAATTTGAATATGGCGCACCAAAAATATACGCATTATCCCCACTTTTTACAGATGACAAAACCTCATTTACAAAATTTATCGCTGGCATTGGTGGCTCAGTTTTAAGTATTTTTGTCAGTTTGCCTGCCGCCCCCGACTTAAAAGTTAACCTATAAGTATTATCGTAAACTGTTAGCCCAGAAGTACCTGCACCGAAATAATTTCCTAAGTGTCCCCATGTCCAACTTGATGGCGTTGTAGCGGAAGAATATATTTCTGCATCGCCAATAATCCTACCGTCAATTTTTTTTATTCCAATTTTTTTTATCGCTTTACTCCAATTTTTCAGAAACTCGTTTTTGCTATTTTCGCCTGCAAATCTTGGTGAGCCAAGTGTTGGGTCGCCACCACCACGGATAAATAAATCGCCGTTTAATGTCCCGTTTTTATCAATAGAACCAGAATATTCAATCGTCGTTTCAAACTGATACTTAGGACTTAAAACCTCTAAAGCTGTTGCTGTCGATACGATTTTTTGCACCGAAGCAGGAGCAAAAGCTGTGTTAGGATTGAAGCCCGCAACCACTTTTCCCGTAGTGGCATCAATCGCCACAAAACCAATTGAGGCACGTAATAATTCTGGTTTCTGTGCCAAGTTATCAACCGCAATTTGCAGTGCCGATTTTTTTTCTTGTGCTTGCGTACAAGACAGGCAAGTTATTAATAGTGAGTGTATTATAAATAATAAGATTAAATTTTTCTTCATAGTTTTTTTGTTATTTTAGATTTAAAACACCGTGCCACGAAAGTAATAAAAACTTATTAGAACAAAGACAAAATTCATCTATACTATTAAATAGGCGCGTAAAAACAACCAACACTGTTATGTAAGTACTGAGTTTCTTTCGTCACAGCTGTCGCGAGCTTGTAGCTTGTGTCTTGGCATCTAATGTTTTTTGCTTTTTATTAGTCGCAAATTCCTGTGGTGAAAAAAGGACAAATTTCTGTTGAGTTGCGTGTTTAATTTACAGGTTCTCAGAACACTTACAAGTTAGACTAAATGGAATAAAAGTACAAATTTAGCCAATATTTACAAATAAAAAAAGTGCATAATTTGTAAATTGTGCTGGTTTTTTATACTCAAGTAATAAAACCCCCAACACGAGATATAAACTCCCAAAACCGCCATGCACAAAATTTGTTGTTGATGCCAGCGTAATAATACATTGCAGTCAAACGTGTTATAAAACAGCAAAGATTATTTTGTAAAAGTTGGCAAAAAATTTATTCCTTATCTGTTCATTGTCAATAGGTTTTTAGTTTTATTTAAGCATCAAATCGTAAAATTTATTTGCCAAAACAAATTAAATCCAAATTTTGTAAACAGGATAGAATTATTTTCATTAAATTTCGAGCTTTACTCTTGTTTTATAATAGTTTAAAAATACATTTCTAAAATTGGAGAGTAAAATTTAACACCGTAATATCTTCAAAATAAATAGATTATTGGCTTAACAAAATAGAAACATGGCAAAATACGGAAAAACTTGGTGGGGTGAACAATGGCTAAAATCGCTTTCTTATATTGATTATTCTAACAGACTTCCACGTGGAAGTACCTATGCAAGCCAAGGAGCAGTGGTTGACATAAAAATTAATGGTAATAAAATTTCGGCAAAAGTGCAAGGAACACGTCGTACGCCTTACAAAGTGTCAATTTCGGTTCCAATATTTAGTATTTCGGAGAAAAAAGTGATAATGTCTGCCATAAAAAGCGACCCAATGATGCTTTCGGATTTGTTAAATCGTAATTTGCCACAAGGAATAATGGACATAGCTAAAGCTCGGAATATCAGCATATTCCCTGCGTCATGGAAAGATTTTGGCATGGATTGTTCTTGCCCAGACTGGGCTGTGCCATGCAAACATATTGCTGCCGTTATCTACATACTTGCCAACGAAATAGACCGAAATCCGTTTTTGGTATTCAATCTGCATGACCTTGATATTCTGAAAGAAATAAAAAAATCTGGCATGGTTGCCGATAGTTCCGGAAACACAATTGCAAAAGCCAAAAGCCTATACAGCAATAAACAAAAAAACGAGAATACGGTTGAGCCAAAAGAAGAAAACATTGATTTTTCTGATATAACGGATATAAGCAAGAATTTATTTTCATTATTAACCGACAAACCGTTGTTTTGTAGCACTAATTTTAAAACAGTATTAAAAAAAGCCTACAAAACAGTAGAGCGAAGTATTAAAAAATATAACAAAGAAGAAACTGAAGCAGAGCCAGTTGCAAGAGATTATGAAATCTACGAAAATGTTGAAATAATACTTAATAATGAACTATTTTATTTCGACACCGTTCTAACAGGAGCGGAAACAGAAAAGCATTTTGGGCAATATGATGGATTTAAAAAACTGGCAGAGTATATTAACGCAATTCCATCAAAATTCGTAGGTAGGCTATCGTCTGGCTTAAAAGGGCTTTATTATACATGGCAGTTTGCAAAAAAGCTATTAAGTAATAGTGCCTATATTCCACAATTATTACAATTAGCAAACAACATCTATACCATACGTTGGATTCCGGCATTGATGAATAAAGACGTAAAAAAACAGTTCGAAATCATTAGCCAGATACTACCATCGCAAACAGTCAAAGAGATAGGTACATCGCATAAAAGCAGATATATGAATCGCAACGAGCAGGCGATTGCTATTTCTTCGATGTTTATTGAGTATTTTATCGTAGAAAACACCACAACATCAGATTTTACTAATGGAGCTATTCAGAATTTATTTTTCAACTATGATACCAATGCTTTCAGCAAAACTGGCGAGCGCGAAATTCCAACAGCTATTCATCAGTGGCTCAACCCGTTTTTTGTGTCGCACGGAAAATATGTTCCTGTAATACAAATCGAAGAAGACGAAGATAACTATTTTGCAATCAATCTAATGGTTGAAAATCGCGAGAATATTTTACTTTCTCCCATCGAATTATCAACCTTTTTATCGGATAAAAAATACGCAATCGACCGCATGTCTGTTTTGAGTACATTCTCGGTACTTACGCAATATTATGAAGACCTAAAAGAATTTATCCAATATTCAGGCGAAATAGAACTAACATATTCTTCGGAAGAATTTACCGATATATTGTTTAAAATACTACCTGCCGTAGAAATGCTTGGTATCAGAGTCCTTTTGCCAAAAGCACTTAAAAATTTGATTCGTCCGCAAGCCTCATTATCGTTAATGAAAACCGAAGGAATAACGTATAATGGTTTTTTGAGTATTAAAGATATATTCGATTTTAAATGGCAAATTGCGCTAGGAAAACAGTTTGTAAATCCTGAAGAATTTGCGCGTATGGTAAAAAATTTACAGGGAATTGTAAAAATAAAAGACCAATATATATTCATTGATAAAAAGGAAATCGAACGGTTACTCAAACAAATTGATAAAGACCCAGAACTGAATAACCACGACTTGCTAAAAGTCGCTCTTTCAGAAGATTACAAAGGTGCAAATGTCAATATTACCGAAAAATCAAAGAAAATTGTCGCCAAACTACTAAAAGTAGATAAAATAGCTGTGCCTAAGGATATTAAGGCACAACTTCGTCCCTATCAAGAGAGAGGTTACGAGTGGCTCTATAAAAATGCAAAAGCCGGTTTTGGTTGTATCATTGCAGACGACATGGGGCTTGGCAAAACTCTGCAAGTGATAACAACCTTTCAACAAATGAAAAACGAAGGACGGCTTGCTAAACGAAAAGGACTGGTTGTTGTGCCAACCACGCTGATAACCAACTGGATGCACGAAATACAAAAATTTGCACCAGACCTAAAAGCCGCAATTTATCACGGAACAAAACGCACACTTGAAACAGAAAATATTGATATAATAATAACGACTTATGGCGTTTTGCGTAGTGATGAGAAAATAATAAACAAAAAAAAGTGGGAGATATTAGCAATTGACGAAGCTCAAAACATAAAAAACCCAACAACAGCACAAACCAAAGCCGTAAAAAAAATCAAAGCACCAGTACGAATCGCAATGAGCGGAACACCTGTTGAAAACAGGCTTTCAGAATACTGGAGTATTTTCGATTTCATAAACAAAGGATACCTTGGTTCGTTAAAATATTTTAGAGATAATTTTGCTACGCCCATCGAAACAGACCACAACCACGACCAACTCGATGTGTTTAAGAAGATTACATCACCATTTATAATACGAAGGCTCAAATCCGATAAATCAATTATCAACGATTTGCCAGATAAAATACAAAACAACACGTACAACTCGCTCACAAAAGAACAAGCCGCTCTATATCAAAGTGTTGTAAAAGAATTGATGCCAACAATTGAGACCAATTCTGAAGATGGTATTAAACGTAGAGGACTGATATTCAAGCTAATGATAGCATTAAAACAAATTTGCAATCATCCAGTTCAATATCTCAAAAAAGGCAATGCCGAACCAGAAATATCTGGCAAAACACAGATGTTGTTTAACCTGCTCGATAGCATTTACGAAAACAACGAAAAAGTGCTGATATTCACACAGTTTAAAGAAATGGGTGTTCTGCTCGAAAAAATGATAACTAAACGTTATGGAAAAGGAGTTTTGTTTTTGAGCGGTAGCACCAGCCGTAAAAAGCGCGACGAATACGTAAACGAATTTCAGAACAAAAGTTATGTGCGCACTTTTATCCTTTCGATAAAAGCTGGCGGAACTGGATTAAACCTAACGGCTGCAAGCAATGTTATTCATTATGATTTATGGTGGAATCCAGCCGTTGAAAATCAGGCAACAGACCGTGCTTATCGCATCGGACAAAAAAACAATGTAATGGTATATCGGATGCTTACGCAAGGAACTTTTGAGGAAAAAATCAACGAAATGTTAGATAAAAAACGCGAACTTGCAAATCTGACCGTCAAAACTGGCGAAAACTGGCTCGGCGATTTATCTGACAACGAAATAGCCGAATTAGTTAAAATAAAATAACGCCGCCTAATTTTTAATTCAAAAGGTTCTATTGTAGAACGTTGTTGGTCAATAAATTTTCTGTTTGGTTCAATATTT
>JAOZMU010000235.1 GCA_029934165.1 Bacteroidales bacterium | reverse complement strand
AAAACTAAATCAGGTGTAAGCAAAATTATTAATTATTAATTTTCCATTACTTAGCCAATTCAAAGGAAGTTATTTTTTTCTTTAAACGAGTTTAAACGGCTAATTAAGTACTCTTACAAAAGTTCTTCCGCTTTTTATTAACGTAAGTTACTAATAATAAGCTAATACATTTCATGAAAAATAGGTCTTAGACCTTTCATAATAAATCAAAGGATATGAAAAGCACAATTTCAACAAAATGGATTGGCGATATGGCTTTCGAGTCAGATGTAAACGGTCATAAAATTCGAATGGACGCATCTGAGGCAGTAGGCGGACACGATAGTGGCGTGCGCCCAAAACCACTAATGCTGGTTGCTCTTGCAGGTTGCACGGCTATGGACACTGTCTCGATTCTGAAAAAAATGCGTGTAACGCAAAACATCGAAGATTTCTGGATAGATGTCGAGGGAGATATGACCGAGGAGCATCCAAAACAGTACTCGGCGATGACGGTTATTTATAAATTTAAGGCAAAAGAAGGCAAAAAATTGTCTGTTGAAAAACTGGAAAAAGCTGTGAGTCTTTCGCAAGAAAAATACTGCGGTGTCAGTGCTTTATATCAAAAAGTGATTTCGGTGAAACACGAAATACAGATTGTGAATTGATATAAACTAACCCGAATTTGCTTACGCCTGATAATATTAATGTTACAAAATTTATTGAACTAAGTTATTTTTTCAGTGTTTTTTCATGAAAATTTGTCTGTTTTGTCAAACCGCTTGCTACAAAGGTGTTTTGCGGCAGGGATTGTAGCGGTAGCTTGCCTAAGTGGCTGGCGATTTTTGGCTGGCGGGGCAGAGCGACCGAAGGAAGCTCCTGCTCCGACATTGCCAAAAACGTAAGCCACGAGGCAACTACAAGCGGAAAGCCCGAAGCCGCCCATAAAAAAATCATAAGAATATTTCTTTTCAGTGTGAATTTATTTTTTATGAACAAAACCCTGTATTAAAAAGTGTGTGGCACTTAATACTTTTTTCGACGTAATTTAATTTAAAAAAGCACTGAGTGTATAAACTAAAGCAAAAATAAAATGTGTGGAATTATTGGATATATTGGAAATAAAGAGGCATTTCCTATTTTAATTAACGGATTGAAACGTCTGGAATATCGCGGATATGATTCGTCTGGAGTTGCACTTTTGCAAAATAACGAATCTATTATCTATAAGAAAAAAGGGAAAGTTAGCGACTTAGAGAATTTTATCGCAGATTCCGATGTGTCCGGAAATATCGGGATTGGGCATACGCGTTGGGCAACACACGGCGAGCCAAACGATGTCAATGCGCATCCGCACACCTCTCTGAATGGGCATTTTACGCTGATACACAACGGAATAATAGAGAATTATGGCAGGTTGAAAGATGTTTTAGTTTCCGTAGGTTATACTTTTAAAGGCGAAACAGATACTGAGGTATTGGTTAATTTGATTGAGTATATTTATATGCGCGGAAATGTAAATGCCGAGTTGGCTGTTCACTACGCATTAGCAAAAGTTATTGGTGCTTATGGTTTGGTCGTCTTATGCAAAAATGAGCCAGACCAGCTGATTGCAGCACGAAAAGGCAGTCCGTTAGTGATAGGCATCGGTGAGGGCGAACATTTCATCGCTTCGGACGCAACGCCAATTGTCGAGCATACAAATAGTGTCATTTACTTGAATAACGACAACGTTGCGATAATAAAAAAAAATGAATTAACGCTTAAAACGACTGATAATGACGAGCTTACGCCAAATATTCAAAAACTAAATTTGGGTATCGGAGAGATAGAAAAAAATGGTTATGCGCATTTTATGTTAAAGGAAATTTTTGAACAACCGCGTTCTATAAAAGACACCTGTCGTGGTCGAATTTCTCTTGAAGAAAAGTCGATTCGACTTGGTGGTTTACACGCTGTTATGCCAAAATTGATTGATGCGAAAAGAATTATAATCGTTGGTTGCGGAACATCGTGGCACGCTGGTTTGGTTGGCGAGTATCTGATAGAAGATTTTGCCCGGATTCCTGTCGAGGTTGAATATAGCTCGGAATTTCGATACCGAAAACCTGTCCTAAACGATACCGATGTTGTTATCGCCATAAGCCAAAGCGGAGAAACTGCCGACACGCTAGCAGCCATTGAGTTGGCACGCAGCGCAGGAGCAACAGTGATAGGAATTAGCAATGTTGTCGGCTCAAGCATTCCGCGCGAAACCAACGCTGGTGTTTACACCCATGCAGGTCCAGAAATTGGCGTTGCCTCGACAAAAGCATTCACAACGCAAATCACTGTTTTGTCTATGATTGCCATAGAATTAGGGATGAAACGCGGAACTCTGACACCAAAAGAAAGCAATGGTTTGATGGAAGAGCTAATCTTAATTCCAGAAAAATTAGAGCGAATAATTAAGATGAACGATAGTTTTGAGAAAATTGCGGCTTTATACAAAAATGCAAACAACTTTTTGTATCTCGGACGAGGCTATTTTTTCCCTGTGGCTCTCGAAGGTGCGCTGAAATTGAAAGAAATATCGTACATTCACGCCGAGGGCTATCCGGCTGCGGAAATGAAACACGGACCAATTGCGCTCATCGACGAAAATATGCCAGTAGTAGTTATTGCTGCTAAAGATAATTCTTACGAAAAAATTGTTAGTAATATTCAGGAGATAAAAGCACGCAAGGGAATTGTGATAGCAATTGTTACCGAGGGCGATACAGTTATTCGAGAGATGGCAGACCATGTCCTCGAAATTCCTAAAGCAGATTTTGCATTAGCCCCGATTTTAGCCGTTGTGCCACTGCAACTGCTTTCATATCATATTGCTGTGATGCGCGGTTGCAACATCGACCAGCCAAGAAATTTAGCAAAATCTGTTACCGTGGAATAATGCAAAATTTGTTGTGTCTTTTTAGCCAAACCCCCTGACTTTAGTCAGGGGGTTTTTATGGATATGCAACATACCAATAAACAGGATACAACTTTGTGCCATCGGGGCGTATTTGAGGCTATATTTTTCTATTACCGCCAAATTCGGTTATTAGCTAAATTCAATTACATAGAAATCCTTAATATTTGATAAGAAGGAGGCGGGACGGATACGCCGAAAACGTCTATGCCTTTTCCGTAAACGCTATTCTACCTACTCATACAAAAGTTCTTACGCTTTTTATTAACATAAGTTGCTAATTCACAGCTTAGACGCGCTATAAAAAACAGGTCTTAGACCTTATAATATTGTCTTTTTGCCTAACTTTGCGAATGTTTGTGCAGCGCAAACTTTTACAGTTTCTTACATTTAAGCATTTTTCGCAATGCTATTATGTTGATATTCACGCTAATAAGAGCATCAGATTTTTTGGTTATATTTATGCACCTATTTATTATACAATATGAAACAAAGTTTTATTTTCTCTTGGGTTTTATTTATTATTTTTTTGGCAATTTTTTCGGTTTCTTGTCAAGACAGAACGAAGCAATCAAACTTTTCTACGACCGTATCTTCCACAAAGCCTTTGGGTAACGAACAGGTAAAAATACTCATTGCGGCAGAAATGCCCGGCAAATACCTACCACTGCTAAAAAATCTTCGCGTCGGATTAATTGTTAATCCTACTTCGATGGTTGCAGACAAGCATCTCGTTGATTTTTTGCTCGAAAAGAATGTGAATGTTATCAAGATTTTTGCGCCTGAGCATGGATTTAGGGGAAAGGCAGATGCTGGCGAACATATAAAAAATGCTAAAGATTTGGAAACTGGTTTGCCAATTATTTCGTTGTTTGGCAATAACCAAAAGCCTAAGTCAGAGCAACTTAAAGACATTGATTGTATAGTTTTTGATATTCAAGATATTGGCGTTCGGTTTTACACCTACATAAGTACAATGCACCTTGCGATGGAAGCATGTGCAGAAAACGACAAAATGTTCGTGGTGCTAGACCGTCCAAATCCAAACGGTATGTATGTAGATGGACCTGTTCTTGAAAAGAAATTCACGTCATTTGTCGGTATGCACCCAATTCCAATCGTTCACGGATTGACGGTTGGCGAATTGGCGCAAATGATTAATGGCGAAGGATGGCTATCTGGCAAGCAAACGTGTAAGCTGAAAGTTGTGCCAATGGAAAATTACGAACACTCGACTGTTTATCATTTACCTGTCAAGCCATCGCCAAATTTGCCAAACGATTTATCCATAAAACTCTATTCCTCACTTTGTTTGTTTGAGGCAACAATGATGAGCATTGGTCGCGGAACACAATTTCCGTTTCAGGTTATTGGCTACCCAAAACCAGCGTTTGGCAATTTTTCGTTCACCCCAAAAAGCATTATCGGAATGTCGAAAAGACCTAAGCATAAAAATAAATTGTGCTATGGCGTTGATTTTCGGGGCTCTAAAATTGATACAATTCAATTTTCGTTGCAATATTTGATTAAATATTATGAGCTTTCGGGCAAAGACCCTGAGTTTTTCAATCGCACTCGGTTTTTCAATCTACTTGCAGGTAACGATGTGCTTGCAAAGCAAATAAAATCTGGAATTAGCGAGAATGAAATACGAGCTACTTGGCAAGATAAATTATTGAAATACAAACAAATACGAAGTAAGTATTTAATCTATAAATAAGTAATTTTTCAAAAGTAATGAGTTAATTTTATGGAAACAATGACAAAATTAAACAAACACTCTCGACTGATTTTTTTTATTGCCTTATTTGCAATAACACTTACAACAAGTAGTTGTTTGAAGCCCTTAATACCCGGGAAAATTGATGGTATCAAGTTGCACACTGCCTCCTTGAAAGGTATTAAATTTGAACTCCGTTTGCCTATCGAAAACCCTAATATTTTCAAATTTTCGCTTCGCCATATTGATTTAGATGTCAGTCTCAATGGCATTCCGCTGGGCAAAATTGGTACGACACAAAAAGTAAAAATAAAGAGGCGGTCTAATGATGTACATTCCTTTGTTATCGAAATTCAGGTTCGCGATTTATTAGGTAGTGCGATGAAAGTCGTTCAAGAATTATCGAAACGTAGCACAAAACTCAAAGTTAGTGGCGAAATAAAAGTGGGTGCTTTTCTGTTTACTAAGACAATCAAAATCAATCAAGATAGTCGCGTCCATGTACTTAGGAAATAGCTGTTTAATGTCAAAAATCTATTTTTATGAAACGCGTTAGCTGGCTATTAGCAACTTATGTTAATAAAAAAACGTATTCTCACGTTTTGCTAATTAAATTCAGAGTTTTTTTATTGCTTTTTGCGTTATAATGCTGTAATAAGCTATTACAGCCAAATTCGGTCAGATTTTATTAATTGCATGATATACAACACAATAAAAGTCTGTAATGTTACATCCTATTGGATTTAATGCGCAAAATTTGTCTGAATTTATACAAAATAGGGCAATTTTAACATAAAGAATCAAATATTTTGGCGTATTACGGAATATTTAATTTGCTGATAATGAATACAATAAATGCTTTCTGACCGAATTTGGCTTTAATAGGTAATAAGTACTCTTACAAAAGTTTTCTCCGCTTTTTATTAACGTAAATTGCTAATTCACAGCTTAAACGTTTCATAAAAAATAGGTCTTAGACCTTATCTGCTTGTTTAAGTGATAGATAAAGCCAAGTTCTGAAAACCGATTTGGTTTTGTATTTCGCTCAAATTAATCTAACTTGCGAGCAAACATAAATATTTGGCAAAATAGTTTACCCATGCAGAAATCACACGAATTTATTAACAGATTATTGACAATTTGTCAATAACACCATTAAATCAGGCAGTTAGGAGTTGTCGATTTAGGGTGGCTTGAACAATTGTCGATTTGTAATTGGATTAGATTAAACTTGCGGATTTAAGGGAAGTATTTATTTTGTATTTCGTTCAAATTAATCTAACTTGCGAGCAAATATAAATATT
>JAOZMU010000234.1 GCA_029934165.1 Bacteroidales bacterium | reverse complement strand
TATTTGGTTTACTCAAATATACAAAATTTGTCCAACTTTAGACGGGTAGCCGAAACGTTTTAGCTATTAATTAGTAATTTACGTTAATAAAAAGCGTAAGAACTTTTGTAAGTAAAATGAATTTAATAAAGTAAGCCATTAAAATTCCTAACTAAAACTAAATCAGGCGTAAGCAAAATTATTAATTATTAATTTTCCATTATTAAGAGTGCTTTTGTAAATTGATTTTTATGAACAAACTCAGATTATTCAAAGAACGTGCGCCGAAAAAGCAAAAAGAGACCTAACGCAATACGCTGGTCTCTTCAGATAAATTATTTTTTTGGTCTATTCGCAATCCACTTCTCGCTTCGAGCGTTTCACCCACTCAAAACACTTGTCTGCTTTGCCTTTTTTGTATATCTCCATGTATTCTAATTCGCCCTCTTCCGAGTAGAATTTATGTTCTTTAACTTTTATGCCGTGTTCGTATGGTTCTTCGGATTCTACTTTTCTGTTTTCATACCAATACTTAAATGCTCCATGCTCGCGTCCTTCCTTGTCGTAAATAGCGACAGATTTAGTGAAACCTGTACTGTACCAAGTGTTCAAAAACATTTTCTTTCCGCCCATTATCTTCGTCTCACGTTCTTTGTATCCATTCTCAAAATACGAAACGGATACTCCTTCGACTTTTCCTCTTTTGTAAGCCGCTTTGTTCTTGAGGTTTCCGTTTCTGTACCATTCTTCGTAAAAGCCTTCGAGAAGACCATCTTTGTAGAAACCAACAAATTTTTTTGTTATCTCGTCTTCGTAGAAACCGTTGATTTTACCTGTGTAGGGAACTTCCTTTCCTTTGAGATACACTTTCCCATTTTTGTTTTCTGTTTGGTCATAGGTCACTTCCTGTGAACGTGCTATTGTAACAAAGCAAAATAATAAACAGATGAGTGGTATAAAAAGTTTTCGTTTCATTACTTATGTTTTTGTGTGATACCAAAGTATTTCAATAATTATTTTCAAACAAGTTATTTTATATATATAAACAAGGTTCTATTTGTGTTTATTGCATCGACCTGCGAATGCTGAAAATCAAAATTATTCGTAAATTTATACTTTTTAAGTAAATTTCGGAAATTTTTAGCAATAAAACAGTTGTGCATTTTTGTTATTTTTCGATGCAGCCTCGATATATTGGTTTATTTACTATCTATTTTTGTGCAAATTACTGTTTTGCACTCAAATAAACTAATACCTAAAAATATTAAAGACGTGTTATTTTAACATACATCACAAAAATAATACTAAACTTTCAAGCCACAGATGATACGTCGCACCTAAGTAAGGTCTAAGACCTATTTTTTATGAAACGTTTAAGCTGTGAATCAACAACTTAGGTTAATAAAAAGTGTAATAACTTTTGTAAGTAATGGAAAATTAATAATTAATAATTTTGCTTACGCCTGATTTAGTTTTAGTTAGGAATTTTAATGGTTTACTTTATTAAATTCATTTTACTTAATAGTGTTTTAACGTAATTTAATTACAAAATATTTGCTGTTTTTTAGTTGAATCTTTAGTCCTCTTGTTATAAAATTCAATCCGTGTTTTTTAAAATGTGGGATAAAACACGTATTTATCAAAATAAGTCTGTCATACTCATCAGCAATTTTTTGAATTCTATATGTTCACTTACAAAAATCGTTCTTATTTTATTTAAAGAAACATTTTTTTTTCGTTTTTTACATTCTTATGGCTAAATTTCAATCCATAAACAGTGATGACTGTTTGAAATACGTGATATAAAATAATGTTATATAGCTAATGTTCAATATATTAACATATTGATTTATAATTTTGCCAAAAAACTTATCAAATTTGTATCTGTTCCCGAAATTTCAAGTTTTTTTCTTAATCTGGTTCGTGCAACATCAATACTTGAAGTACTTTTACGTGTTAACGCCGCTATATCCTTTGTACTCATATTTAGACGTAAAAATGCACAAAGTTTTTTCTCATTTGGGCTTAATTTCGGAAATTTCTCCATCAAATTATTATAAAACGACCGATGAACTTGTTGAAAACGTATCTCAAATTCGCGCCAAATATCATCGTCGGCACCAGTTTGTAACTCCCTAATTATGTCTGTTACAATGCGTTGATTCTCGCGTCTCAGGTTTCCTTTGGCACGAATTAGTTGCTCGGCAATGTCGTTTATCAATTCGTTTTTTCGGATAAGATACATAACATTGGTTGCCAATTCTTTATTTTTTATCTCCAATTCGCCTTTTAAATTGGCTTGCTCTAAGTTAAGCTGTTTTTGTTGCAACTTTGAAATTTTATGCTTAGTACGTAACTTAATGTATAACAACGATATAAGCCCAATAACAAGCACCATTATAGCTCCACTGACAAGCAAAATGAAATCCCTGCGCTGTTGCTTGATAGTTTTTGCTTGTTCTTGTTTTTCGTACTCGTATTGCATTTCCAGTTGAGCTATGTTCTTGACTTTCTCGACGTTAAGAAGACTATCGCTCATTGTTTTATATATGATATAATTATTGTATGCAAACTCAAAATGGTTTAAGGCAGAATGAGCTTGGCTCAAACCAAAAGCGGCATCGCGTATAATATTCAGAGCCTTAATGGTTTGCCCGATGCTTAAAGCCTCCGAAAAATATTCAATTGCTTTGTCATAATCCTCAATTTTATAACACAACTGTCCGATTTTGATACAGTTATTCGCCAACCCAAAGTAATTTTCTGTTTTCCGATAAATGCTGAGACTTTTGAAGTAGTAAAGTAATGCCTGGTCGTTTGAATTTTGCATAGCAAAGACCTCACCCATAGAACTATATGACATTCCCAAATCCTTGAGTAGTTTATTGTTTTTCCGAATTTTGATGCTTTTTTTATGGTTTGCCAAACTTTTTTCAAAGTAGCCTTGTGCTGCATAAACCTGCCCCAAATCGTGCAAATTATCGGCTATCAAAACAGGCGCATCGACCTTGTAACTCATTGTCAGTGCGGCATTTAGGTATCCGAGAGCTTTGTCATAGCTTTTTTGTCCGTAGTACAGCTCGCCAATTAAATTGGAACTGCGGGCAATGCCAAGGTTATCTTTGTTTATTTCGCTTATTTTCAGAGACTTAATAAAGTTTTCCAGTGCTTTGTCGCTGTCGCCACGAACGCGAAACATAATTCCCTGTTCTTCAAATACTTTGGTTTGCAACCGATACCAGCGTTTTGTTTTCGGATTTTTAGATACCTCCTCAGCAACCTGCTCAAAAAGTTTTCCTGCTTCGGCATAATTATTTTGAGCAGCCAGCGAGGTAGCCATGAATAAAACGGATTTTGCATGACCAAACGCAAAATCTAATTTTTCGGATAACTGGGCAGCCTGATTGGCTCTGTGGTAGGCTTGGGCTGGAGCCGATTGCAACAACTGCTCTGTTTGCTCCAAAAGACGATGGATTTTTGTGGTATCGTCTGGCATCAAGTCGATAGGATTATCGAATGTAGCAGATTGTAGGACAGGGGTTTGCCATACAAAAATTATTAATACATAATGCCAGAAATTTTTTTTCCAAATCATTTTATTTTCGCTTGCCAGATTGTAAATAAAGTTATAAAAACAAAACGAATGATACTGTTACTTTGAATTTATTGTAATAATTTTTATGAAGATTATTAGATTATTAGAATATCAATCTTGCTCTTCGATTGCCCGCATCTTTTTATCGAAATTTACGAGATACAATTTATCGATGGCTCTGGTGAAACCTGTATATAGCCAGCGCAAAAAATCTATTTGCATCATGTCTTCAACAAAATATCCATGGTCGAGGAAAACGTTTTTCCATTGTCCACCCTGTGCTTTGTGGCAAGTTACCGCGTAGGCAAATTTAACCTGTAATGCGTTGAAAAACGGATTTTCTTTCATCTTTGCATATCGCTGTCTTCGGTTCGGAATATCGGCATAATCCTCGGAAACGCTCTCAAAAAACTTCCTATTTTCGTCTTGCGACAATGCCGGTCCTTCGGTGTGTAGGGTGTCGAGTACAATTTTTGCCTCAATGACATCTACCTTATAATCTGGTAAAACCAACTCGACATCTGCAAATCGTAAGCCGTAACGCTCTGTAAACCCGATAATTCGGTTTATTTCTACAATATCACCATTTGCAATAAATTCTATATTTTCGTATTCTTTGAGCCAAAAATAATTATTCCGTACAACCATAAGTTGGTCGCCGGCAGCAATTTCGTCTTCGCGCCATAAAATTTTATTCCTGATGCCCTGATTATAAATATTTGCACGTTTATTTGAACGAGTAATTATTTTTGTTTCATTCAAACCATCTGTGTCATAACAAGTTGTAATTTCGTCAATTAAATCGACACCAGACAAAAACCGAATATCGGGAAACTTTGCTGTCGTCAGTTCTGGGTATTTTATATTTCCGTTCCATTCCGAGATTACATTTCGTAAGTGTGTGGCATTAAACAAAATACCCGAATCTAAACCTTGCCGAACAACGTCCGAAAGCATCACATCAATAACATTTAATCCGTAGCCTGATAGCTCGTGAGTGTCGAGAGCTGGGCTTAAATTTGTTTTTACGGGTGGTAATTGTGCGGTGTCGCCAATGAGTATTAACTTGCACATATTTCCTGTATAGACAAATTCTATCAAATCGTCGAGCAAACGCCCCGAGCCAAAAACAGAATTTTCGCCGTTTTCGTTGGAAATCATCGAGGCTTCATCGACAATAAAAATTGTATAATTATGTAGGTTTTTATTAAGTGCAAATGCTCCAAAACCATCTGCCAACGATTTTTGCCGATAGATTTTACGATGAATCGTAAGCGCACTTTCCCCAGAATAATGGCTCAAAACTTTTGCTGCTCGTCCTGTCGGAGCAAGAAGTATTGATTTGATTTTGAACATATTAAGCACCTGAACTAAAGCACTCATCACAGATGTTTTTCCTGTTCCGGCATAACCGCGTAACAAGAATAAATCATCAGGATTGTTACTCTGAATAAAATCGCTCAATTTGCTTATGAGCTGATTTTGACCATCTGTCGGCTCATGCTCAAAACGACTGCGTATTGTTTCGGCAACGAAATTTTTAAGCATAAATAATTATAATGTTATAAGATAATTTGCGAGTTTACGAACTGCTAAACCTCTATGACTTATTAGGTTTTTTTGCGTAGCAGGCATTTCCGAAAATGTTTCTTCGTAGCCATCTGGAACAAAAATTGGGTCGTAGCCAAAGCCACCTTTTCCATGCTCGGTTTGCAGCATTTTGCCGTTTACGATACCTTCGAACTGTGTTTCGACACCGTTGATTATGAGCGATATAACAGTTTTAAAACGTGCCTTTCTGTTGGTTTTGTTTTCCATTTCGGATAGCACCTTTTCAATATTTTTTTCAAAACGGCAATCATCGCCAGCGTATCGCGCCGATTTTACTCCCGGACGACCGTTAAGGGCTTCGATTTCGAGCCCGGTATCGTCTGCAAAACAGTCGATACCGTATTTCTCGAAAACATACATCGACTTGGCACGTGCGTTTCCCTCAATGTCGGGTTCGTTTTCTGGAATATCTTCGGTGCAACCAATTTCGGCAAGTGAAACAATCGTAATTTTATCACCCAAAATATTTCGGATTTCACTCAATTTATGTTGGTTATTTGTTGCAAATACTATTTTCATAAGTTTTGGTTTGTGTGAATAACGCCACCAAACTACTTGCGAATAGCATGATGATATGTTTTTTATTTAGTTGATTATTAATTCTAAAAATTTGTACGACATATTCGGACGCTTCCCTTTTTCGTGCTTTAATTAACTCTTTAAGTACTCTTACAAAAGTTCTTATGCTTTTTATTAACCTAAGTTTATGACTTCGCCATTACATCCTGATATTTAACACATTGCAAAAAACTCAAAAAACGATATGCTTCTGTAAAGTCGTATGTGTCAATGTCTTAAAGCTC
>JAOZMU010000233.1 GCA_029934165.1 Bacteroidales bacterium | reverse complement strand
ATTTAACAGAGCTAAAAATAGCTAATTATTAACACCCCAGTCTTAGACCTTAGTTGTTCTGAAAGCAAAAACTTGAGTTACAATTCTAAAAAAATTAACAAAACATGAAACAACTAGGAAATAAATTCGCGCTCAGATGCGCAATACTTTATGTCATCATACTCGCATCTTGCAGCACGCCGACAGAAATAGACACAGAACACATGTCCAGAAACTTGCAATTTATGGTCAAAGATACAGAAATCGGTAATTTTTATGAAATAACTGACTCTGCAATTCTAATGTTTGCTAATATTGAAGATAAGAAGCGTAAAATTGTAGAGTGTGCTATTTATGCAGATGAAATTACTGGTTTTATACGTTTAGCAAGAAATCTTTACGGGAAAGAATACGTAAATTGGTACAAAACAAAAGGAATAAAACGATTTGCATCCTCGTATTATGACAAATTTAAGCCTATTGAAAAAATTTTCTACGATAAAAATTCAGATAAACCCCTGCGTAAATTACGCATTGCCATAGATGCTGGGCATATTGCAGGAAGTGTTGAAGAGGCGTTAATGGAACAGCGCATTGTGCAAATAGCTAATAATGAGACAGTATTCTACGAATCTTTATTAACATTTGCAACTGCCTCTTTTTTGGCAGATACTTTGCAACGTGCTGGTGCTGAGGTTTTGTTAACCCGAAAAGAGTTTGGACACACAGCTTTTGGCAGTACGTATAAAAGTTGGCTCAAATCAGAATTTAAAACTCAGATAGACAAAGATTTGGCAGAATCTAAAATTGATAGTACAAAATACATATTCTTAACAGAAGAAGCCGACAGCGCTCAAATATTTCATAAGTATTTCAAATTTTTAAATATACGTAAAAGAGCTGAAGTTATCAATGATTTTTCTCCTCATATTACGGTTATTTTACACTATAATATTGATCAACCATCTGAGTTTAGCCCTGACAACAAGCTAAAAACCACTACGCGAAATTACAATATGGCTTTTGTCCCTGGCAGTTTTATGAATGGCGAGCTACAAAAACCTGCCCAACGCGCGGCATTCCTTCGGTTGTTACTCTCTGGAGACATTAATTCATCTGTCGATTTTTCGGACGAAGTAGTACGTAATTATACCAAAACATTGAAAGTCGCGCCAGTTTCGTCAGATTTTAGATTGAGCTACCTAGACAAAGGTTCTTTATTCACAGGAAAAGCTGGAGTTTACGCTCGCAATTTAGGGTTGACAAGATTGATAAAAGGGACTATTTGTTACGGCGAAACTTTTTGCCAGAACCACCAAGATGAGTATCAACGCTTAGCGGACACTAGCTTGATCATAAACGATTTAAAAGTTCCCAAGCGTACCAAAGAAGTTGCAATGTCATATTATCAAGCCATCGAAAGCTACTGCAAAAAAATGTCTCAAAATGAAGAACAAAAAAATCATTAATTTTTTTATATATTTATACAAATAAGCACATAGCACTATTTATTAGGAAAGATATAATGTTGATATTCAAGTTAATAATAACTACAAAAGTATCTATTATCTTTACGCACTTACTTAATGGCTAATATAGATAGGTGAAAAGCAACTCAAGCCACTTTTTTAAGATTTTGTATAGGTATGGATATCAATGAAATAGAAAAATAGAAATAAATCTTTTTTTGGAGGCTGTATATCAGCGTTATGGGTATGATTTTCGACACTACGCAAAAGCATCTATAAAACGTCGGATACGAAATTTATTAGACTGCAAAAAATTTCGCCATCTCAGCGAGGTAATCCCGCGCTTACTGTACGATGAGCGTTATTTTGAGCAAGTCGTTTTTAATTTTTCGATTACTATAACGGAAATGTTTCGCGACCCGAACTTTTATAAAACACTTCGCGAGAAAGTTATTCCGTACCTCAAAACCTTTCCATTCATTAAAATTTGGCACGCTGGCTGCGCAACTGGCGAGGAAGTTTATTCGCTGGCTATTATTTTGAAAGAAGAGGGATTATACGATCGTTCGACAATTTTCGCCACCGATTTCAACGATGCTACCCTCAAAAAAGCAAACTCTGGAATTTATCTACTCAAACATATAAAAACATATACGGCAAATTACCAACAAGCCGGTGGTAAAGAATCTTTCTCAGATTATTATTATGCAGAGTATGATTCAGTAATATTAGATAAATCGCTTAAATCTCGTATCACATTTGCAAACCATAACCTAGTAACTGACAATGTTTTTGGCGAAATGCACCTCATTTTTTGCCGAAATGTTCTAATCTATTTCGATAGAAGTTTGCAAAACCGTGTCCTCAAATTATTTCGCGAAAGCTTGATACACAACGGTTTTCTATGCCTCGGAAACAAAGAAACAATACAATTTTCTGATGTCAACTACGATTTCGACCTAACCGACGAAGAAGCGAAAACATACCATATAAAAACAGTCGAAGACTGTGCTACAATGCCTGCCGCAACAGCTTCGTAGCAAGCGTTTTTACGTGGTGTTTTTTGCTGAATTGAATTGCCAATGCGTGGCGAATGTCAATAACAAAAATTTTTCATGAACAAATCCTGTATCAAATACTATGCACATAGCGATATTTATTAGAAGTTGTATGTAATTAAAATTCAGATTAATAACAGCTCGAAAATTGTCAATTATTTTTGTACACCTACTTATTTTGCTTTTGAAGAGGAAAATCTATTGCACAAAAATAGGCAATACTGCAAGTAATTGCTAATATTGCCTACTAATACAAGGTTGTTTTTACTTATCCATGCTAAACATTGGGTCCCAAGGTGGTAGTTTTATCGGGTCTTGTGTCAGAACATCAAGAACTTTTTTGTCGAGAAATTTCTTCAAAACAACGATTCTAAACATATATTCATCAAACCATTCGTCCGTGAAACTAAGGTATCCGTCTTGTCCGTGTTTTTTACCCCAGCTATTTTCGAACTGCCATTTTGTCGTTTTTTCATTTCCGTCAACATCAACAGCAACAAGTGCCATTCCGTGCGAAGAGCCACTTTGGCGCGATAAAATCCGCGCTTTTTTATCCATCGAAAAACGCACGCCAAATAACGATTCATAATCGTAATTATCCATCGAGGCAAGTCCCTCTTCAGAGTTCAACTGTTTTCCGACATCGCAAGAGGCGTACATAGCCTCGTTGCCTTTGATTGATGCAAGGGCAGCTTTTTTCAATGCGTCGTTTGGCAAATTGATGTATTTCCAATTGCGTCCTTCCATCACATTACGGTCATATTCAATCTCATAGAGTTTATAATAATCGCGAGTTGGGTCATTCATAAGCATTATATAATTGTCCAACTCAAGATTTGGCAAAACAACTTTCATAAAACTTTGCGGTGTATATGTTTTTGCTTCGCTGACTTTCTTATTTTTATCTTCGTAACGCCACGTAAATTCTTTTGGTGGTTGTCCGAGATGTAAGCATAACAACCGATAAACATCGCCTAACATTCCGATTTTTGCATTGCGAATTTCTTTCTCACTTTTCTTAGAGACAGCCATCTGCCGGATAGTAATTCCGTGTTCGCGCAATTTCCGACGCAAAACCGAGTTCAATGCGCGCGTATTCGAGCTATGCACAGTTTCTGGCATCGCCGTTTTCGGAACAAGTCCGTATTTTTGAGCCAAATTTGCAAAACCAATCCAAACGCCACCATCACCAATCGGAGAGCCAAATGCCCAGTTAACTTCGCGGTTATCAATTGGTTCTGCTCTATTCTTAATCATTATCTCAAAAAATAGATTCGATTTTTCAAACAAATCCCAGAAGTACAAATAATTTTGCGAAAACTCGAATTCACTTAAATTCAACCCAGTCAAAACACTGGGTCTAAGCATATTCATGCTTGTAAACATCCAGCACCGCCCCGATTTTTTTTGGTCGGTTATGTTTGGCTTTGGCAAAACCCGATATTTGAAAAAATGGTCTGTTTGCCCAACATTTGTCCGGTTCAAAAGCAATTTCTTAACATCGTTATTAGAAACCGCATTTGTCAAAGCTTTCGTTGCGACATCGTTTGCATCGTAGGCTTTCTCAATCGCCGACATCATTTCGGGCGTAACGCCTTCTGTCGATTGGGCAGATAATCCCCCGCTAATAAATGTTGCCATAAATATTAATGCTACTATATTTTTTTTCATAATTTATAAAATTACAGTTTGTTTATAAATGAATAACTTCATCGTATGCAGTAGCGGCAGCTTCCATAACAGCCTCAGACATAGTCGGGTGTGGGTGAATAGACTTGATAATATCGTGTCCAGTTGTGTTTAGTTTTCGTGCCACAACAAGTTCCGAAACCATCTCTGTTACGTTTGCTCCAACAAGATGTCCGCCAAGCAGTTGGTCTGTTTTTGCATCGAAAATCAGCTTCACAAAACCGTCTCTTGTTCCCGCCGCACTTGCTTTTCCTGATGCTGTAAACGGAAACTTTCCGACCTTCACTTCTACTCCATTTTCTTTGGCTTGCTTTTCTGTGATGCCCACAGATGCTACTTCTGGGCTTGTGTATGTGCAAGCCGGAATATTTTTGTAATCTATTGGCGGCGTGTCGATTCCTGCAATTTTCTCCACACAAACAATGCCTTCTGCCGATGCGACGTGCGCCAACGCTGGTCCGTGAACAATGTCGCCAATAGCATAAACTCCCTCAACATTAGTACGATAGAAATCGTCAACGCGAATTTTACCATGCTCTAATTCAATTCTATTCTCTTCTATACCAATGTTTTCGAGGTTTGGCGCAATACCAACAGCCGACAAAACAATTTCTGCCTCAATGATTTCTTCGCCTTTTTTTGTTTCAACTGTTACTTTACATAAATCGCCCGAAGTATCTACGTGCTTGACATTTGTGCCAACCATAACCTTCATCTTCGTTTTTTTGAACGACCGCCCAAGTTGCTTTGAAACATCGACATCTTCCAACGGAACAACATTTGGCATATACTCAATCAGAGTTACTTGTGTTCCAATAGTATTGTAAAAATACGCAAATTCACTCCCAATTGCTCCGCTCCCAACGACAATCATAGATTTTGGTTGTTTCTCGAGGCTCATTGCACGCCGATAGCCAATGATTTTCTGCCCGTCTTGTGGTAAAGCTGCAATCTGACGAGAACGCGCACCAGTTGCAAGAACAATATGCTTTGCCTCAACAACTGATAATGAGCCATCTGCGGTTTTTACTTCAATCTTTCCTTTTTCTAAAATCCGACCATGCCCAGCGATATGTTCTATCTTATTTTTCTTGAAAAGAAACTTAATTCCTTTGCTCATTCCTGCTGCAACATCGCGGCTACGTGCAACCATTGCCGAAAAATCTGCACTAACTGTGCCATCTATCATAACTCCGTAGTTTGCAGCGTGTTTTGCATAATCGAAAACTTGCGCACTTTTAAGCAACGATTTTGTCGGAATGCAACCCCAGTTCAAACAAATGCCGCCAAGCTCTGCCCGCTCGACAACACCAACTTTCATACCCAGTTGCGAAGCCCGAATTGCCGCAACATATCCGCCTGGTCCACTGCCTATTACGATTAAATCAAATTGTGTCATGTCAATAGTTTTATTGTTAAGCTAAATATTTTTTTTCTGCGAAAAACGTTTTCTCCACGCTCTGCTGCTGCTAATTTAATGTCTTTTTAGTAAAAAGCAAAAAATGCCACCAACATTTTTTACAATCATTGATAAGTACATAGGTGCTATCTATTAGGAAAGTATTGTATTGATATTCAAGTCAATAATAAAGAAAAGTGTCGATTATCTTTACACACATATTCGATTATTTTTCAATTTGAATTTTTTTATAAAAAAAGACCTTCCATTAATATTGAAAGGTCATATCATAAATCAGGGTTTGTTCATGAAAATTTGTCTGTTTTGTTAAACTGCTTGCTAAGGTCTAAGACCTATTTTTTATGAAATGTTTAAGCTGTGAATTAACAACTTAGGTTA
>JAOZMU010000232.1 GCA_029934165.1 Bacteroidales bacterium | reverse complement strand
GCCACTTCGGCAAGCTACCGCTACAATCCCTGCCGCAAAACGCCTTTGTAGCAAATGATTTGAAAAAACAGACAAATTTTTATAAATAAGTTTTGAAAAACAAGTATTAGACCAAACATTTATATTTATTAAACAAATCCCAGATAACTATTCCTGCACAAACAGAAATATTTATTGAATGTTTTGTTCCTAATTGAGTTATTTCTAAGCACTTATCAGATAAATTTACAATCTCCTGAGAAACACCTTTAACTTCATGTCCTAGTATAATAGCGTATTTATTATTCCTTTCTAATTGAAAATCTTCTAGCGAACAGCTATTTTCTACTTGCTCAATTGCTAAAATTGTGTAATCTTTATTTCTGAGAGAAATGATTGCATCTGCCGTTGTTTTAAAATATTTCCAATTAACTGATTCTGTTGCTCCTAAAGCAGTTTTTTGTATTTCTCTGTGTGGTGGTTTGGCTGTTATTCCACATAAATAAACTCCTTCAAGTAAGAAAGCATCGCTAGTGCGAAATACCGAGCCAATATTATTTAGACTTCGTATATTATCTAACACAATAATAAAAGGAGTTTTATCCGAAGACTTGTATTCTTCAATCGTAAGTCTCTCTAATTCTTCGTTTTGCAATTTTCGCATACTGAATTATTCTATTTTAATTGAGGCGGTCGTTCATCGTAACTCGCCACCGGCATAAATTTATTTAAGGATTTTGCATTCTGTACGACGGTTTGTGGCTCTTCCTTTTTCGGTATCATTAGTTGTAAGCGGTTGCGTTTCGCCGTATCCTTTGAAGGAAATTCTACTCGCTGGAATTTTTTGTGCTAACAAGTACTCATACACAGACTTAGCTCTGTTTTCGGACAGAGTTTGATTACTTTCGGCACTGCCAACATTATCAGTATGTCCGCCTATTTCAATATTTATTCGTGCGTTTTTATTTAGAAATGCTACTAACTTATTCAACTCAACATTGGATTCTGGTTTAAGTTCGTACAAAGCCGTTTCAAAAAAAATGTTTTTGAGAATTATTTTTTTCCCTTCTATAACAGGTTGAAGTGGGACATCTAATAAATATGGCTTATTAGCAAGATGATTTCCTTTGAGCGAAAAATTCTCCGAAAAAAACAAATAACCATTTCTTGTAACATTTAGTGCGTAGTTCCTATCGGTGGGTAATGCTACCAAAAATTCGCCCGAAATATCATTAGAAGATGACTCAATTACTGTTTTAGAAGTCTCTAAATCAATTAGTTCAAAAAAAGCACCAAGTCTTTTTTTTGTGGTTATATCAAAGACTTTGCCTTTTACGTATGTTACAGGTTTTGGGCGAGCTTCTATGTATAATACGAAATTATATATGTCTAATCCGCCAGACCCTTCAAGCCGATTTGAAGCAAAATATGCCATATTACCATTGCCGTTTAGGATTAGACTTGATTCTTCGCCATTTGTATTGATTGGATAGCCTAAGTTTATTGGGGTTTGCCAGTTGCCAACGCTGTCTTTTCGCGAGTAAAATATATCCAATCCACCCATGCCTGCGTGTCCATCTGATGCAAAGTAAAGGGTCTGATTATCAGGGTGTATGAATGGAGACATGTCGTCGCCAGAAGTATTAATAGCGTTGCCCAAGTTCGTAGGGACACTCCACGACCCATTGCCTTGTAATTCGCTGCACCATATATCTTTACGTCCGTGTCCTCTCGGATTATTACTCGTGAAATATAATGTTTTTCCATCAGAAGAGAAGCTTGGTTGCGACTCCCAGTGTTTCGTATTGACCGGATAACCAAGGTTTTGCGGAGATGTCCACTTTCGCCCCATTTTTCTGGACGCATAAATATCGCAACGCCCCAAGCCACCATTCCTGTTGCAGGCTGTCGAAAACAAGAATAAACCATCTGCCGAAATCGCTTGAGCCCCCTCATTACCAGAAGTATTAAGTGGTGCGCCAATGTTTTTTGCCTTAGTCCATTCTCCATCGTCATCTTTTGTGCAGATGTAAAAATCTTCTTGACAACCTCCTTTTTTTCTGCCAACGCATACAGTCAAAATAAGGGTCTGTTCATCAAGGGTTAGCGACGGTAAATACTCATTATTTTTGGAATTGACATTAGTACCCATATTTTCAGGTTCAAAAGGAACAGGATTTGCAATTGCTTGAATAGCAAAATCGCATGAGTTAATTGCATTGAGTATTTTTTGTCGATATTCTTGAGGAGTTTTTGGTTGTTTTTGCAGAGCCAGAAAATGCTTTCTTGCTTCCGTATATTCGCCCACCATTATTTCTAAATTACCCAAGGAATACAACGCCATCGGGAAAAAGTTTGCATTGATTCTTGTAGCATTACGAAAAGCCGAAATAGCTCCTCTTGTATTACCTTTCTCCATAAATATCTGTGCTTGAAGAAGATGAGCCTCAATAAATTCGTAATCTATTTTTAATGCGGAGGTAACTTTATCCAGTGCTTCAGGGTAATGTCGCCTTTCAAATTCAACAAGTGCAGCCTTAAACCTTTTTACTGCCCTCTTGGATTTAGATGTATATTGAGCATGAGCAAAATTAAGTAGCAAGGTTAAAAATACAAGTAGTAGAAGTAGTCTTTTCATCATTTTATTTTTAGTAATTTATTTGATAGCTTTAGTATTATCGACTATAAGAGGTGGCGCAAAATTGACTGATTTACATAACTGATATTGACCTGAATATCAAAACGCTACAACTTTAAGAAAATTTCACCATCTGCTTAAACCTTCTCTGGTGGATTGTTTTTTATAAAACCAACAACTTCGGAAGGCAAATCTGTAAGAAATAGCATATCGTAATATTTTTTTGAATACGCTAATTGGCGCAATAATGGATATATCAGCGTGTCTATTTCATACCTTTTTCGTCCCATAAATACCATTGGGCTATAATATCCGAATGTTCCATAATGATTTTGGGTTGCATCCATGAAAATTTCTTGAGTTGTGCCGGCACTTCCTTGTGCGTAAATAACACCATAAAGACTAATTGCAAGTAAAGTATCTTCTCGTATGCTATTAGAAAAATACTTAGCAATTTGTGTTGCAAACAAATTACTTGGTTCGTGTCCATAAAACCAAGTAGGAATTGCTAAACTTTCTGTGCCATTTGGGTGTTTTTCCAGAATATCTTTAGCTGTTTGAATGAATTTGCTATCCGTATATTTTGGTGCTATACATAAATAGTCTATTGCACTATTCAACACATTTGCCGAATATTGAGATAAATACGCACCTAAGTTTGCAGCTTCCATTATGCCGGGACCGCCTCCCGATGTAATAAAATAGCCTTCAATTGCTAAAAGTCTTGCAGTTTGAGCGACACTCCGATAAGCATCGGACGTGCGCAAAGCACTGTGTCCACCCATAATTCCTACACATCGTTTTTTTGTCATGCCATCTTCCGAAAATTGTAAAAGCCTTCGCAATGCGTCATCAATAGCGTGGTCGTGAATGCGTTGAGCAAGTGCTTCTTCCAATTTTGGCGCGTATTTATTCGCCGAAAAATGAGTATAAATTCCTAAATCCACACTTGCATCTTTGTCCATCGTATATCCTTCCATTAGCTCTTGCCAAGTATATAATGAAGTACGAAATGGATTGTAAGGCAGTGATTTTAAATCTGGTAACAACTTTTTTTCCATTGTTTTTAGTTTTTTTAGATAAGATGATTTACGTATCAAGGAAGTAATAACTATGTATTTTCCGTTTCCGAAAATTAATTTGATATATTCGCAATGCGATTTCTGAAAATTTCGTTAAGTGTAATTAATTACAGATTGGGTATTATTTCACTGACTCAATATAGTTATTAAGCTCCTCAACCGAGTTATCAGTTGTAAACATAACATTTACCAAATAATAGTCTTTTTTATTTGTAGTGCGTAAATATGCTTTTTTTGCAAATGTTAGTTTCGCATCTTCGCTACTAAAAAGCATCAAAATCTTGATTACTTGACTAACTGTTAGACAGTTATTAGTCAAAATTTGGTTCGAAACAATTATACGAATTCTATCATTATTTGTTTGTATTATGGCTTGCATTGCTTTGGCAAACTCTATCAAATTCATTGGTTCAGAGCAATCTATGTTGTTTTCATCTTCGTCTATATCAATAAATTGAGCTTCCTCTTCTATATTCACATCAAAATCAAAAAAATTCATATTAATATTCGGTTCGTGAATAATATTAGTCTCGTAGGTAACATACACTGTATCAGATGAATTACTACCCATGTTGTTGTTTTCGTCTCCTATCGAAGTAGAACCGGTTGCTATCGGGATAGATGACGGATGAGTATTAATTTCATTTCCTGTTTGACTACCAATTTTGACGTTTGAGAGCAAATTTAATTTGTATTTAACTTGCTTTACTTCAATCTTATCCAAGAAATCTATTTCATTTAAAAGAGAAACGCCGATTGCGCTAACTCCTTCAATAACTTTCGAAATCGGGATTATTTGGTAGGTAATCATCGTATTAGCGGAAATATATAGCGTAAAATTCACACTAGAAACATGGTTTTCTTCAAAAACTATATCAAGCGAATAGTACCCCTCTTGAAGATTTAAATTTATTATTTTTGCAAAATCATTTGTAATTGGCTGATTATCAACTAAAATAGAAAATTTAACGTCAGGGATTTTCGTAAAAATAATTAATTTGCTTTGCTGCGCAAAAGAGCCAAACGAAAAAAGTAAAGTAAAAATAGTTGCAATTGTTTTCATTGGAATTTTATTAAATAATTATCAAATCTTAACTTTGTAAACACCAATTTGATGCTCCAATCTTAGAAACGTAATAATAATCAAAAAAAGTCAAAAAATATTGTACTTTCACGTTTGTTATGACACTATTGTCGGTGTGGCTTGAAGCAACGCTGATAGTTGTGATAATTTTTTATGAACAAACCCTGTATTTTCAAGCGGTAGCCAATTCTTAATTTGCCAATTTCTATAAATTTTATTTTGCAGTAATAGTTTGTAATATACAGAAATTCAGGTGTATAAATTTTTTATGTGTGAAATTGAATCAATATTTTCAGTTATTTCATAAAATAATTTGTATCTTCGCATTGTATAAAAAAGCATTACGATTGATTTTAGCGTAATTAAGCTCAAATCGTAAAAATTCACATAAAAGCAGAAATAAAATAAGTAAATATATGAAACCGTTACAAATAGAATCTACACCATCAACACCCGAAATTGATTTCAATCCTGAAAGCGGTGTATTTCAAATTCTTGGTCGGTCTTTGCCCGAATCGGTTTTCAAATTCTATGATCCAATCATGGATTGGATTGACGAATATATTGAAGCACCAGCCGAAAAGACTATTTTTCATTTTAGAATGAAATACTTCAACACGGCAAGCTCAAAGATGTTCCTACGTTTATTGGTAAAAGTACGAGAGCTTGTAGAAAATGATAAAAATATACTCATCAAGTGGTATTACGAAGAAGACGATGAAGATATGATAGAAGCTGGCGAAGAATATGAAGATGCAAGCGAACTGGATTTTGAATTTATTGAGGAAGAAGAGGAATAGAAACTTTACAAGCTCTGTCTAAGTACTCTTACAAAAGTTCTTCCGCTTTTTATTAACGTAAGTTGCTAATTCACAGCTTAAACGTTTCATAAAAAATAGGTCTTAGACCTTAGTTTGTTTTATGCCATACGCTCCTTATAATATTACTAAATTTTACCAGAAATAGTAAACTTTATCCTACAACTAAGTGAATTACGAATTAGCTTACGCCTGATAATATACATGTTACGAAATTAATCACCCCAAAAAAAGTTCTGATTATAACGGTTTTTGTTGAAATTACAATTTGTTGATTTTCAGTTTATTATATCGCAAATATTTTATTCAAAATTAGAAAAATCCGTGTTAATCGGTTAAATCCGTGTTATCTGTGTTCCTATCATCGCATAAATTGGAACACGGATTAGACT
>JAOZMU010000231.1 GCA_029934165.1 Bacteroidales bacterium | reverse complement strand
ATTATTAATTGATTATTATTTATTAGTTTTAATAATTTTGTCCAAAGTCTAATGAATTAGTAAAATGAATTTAATAAAGTAAGCCATTAAAACTCCTAACTAAAACTAAATCAGGCGTAAGCAAAATTATTAATTATTTATTATTAATTTTCCATTACTTATAAATTACGAATTGGCTTACGCCTGATAATTTACTATAAAACAAAAGACATTAGAACGAAGATTAAATTAAATTAACCTATACCATTATTTGCTGATTTCCAGTCAAATAGCAAATTGTTGTTTCAATATTAAATTATTTACCAATAAAATATAAACTTAAATATTAACCAACCCTGTTTCGTCAGGCTAAATAGTACATATTATGGGATTTTGGAATAAATTGAAAGGTCAATTAATAGACATTATTGAATGGCTAGATTCATCGAATGATACAATGGTGTATCGCTTTGAGCGTCAGGGTAATGAGATTAAAAATGGGGCTCAACTTACCGTGCGCGAATCGCAAGTTGCTGTTTTCATAAACGAAGGTCAAATAGCAGACGTTTTTGGTCCGGGACAATTTGAGTTAGCAACTCAAAACCTACCAATCCTTTCTACCTTAAAAGGTTGGAAGTATGGATTTAACAGCCCGTTCAAAGCCGAAGTATATTTTTTGAACACAAAACGTTTCACTAATCAAAAATGGGGAACGCCAAACGTATTTTATCTACGAGATGCCGATTTTGGACGCGTAACTCTCAGAGCATTTGGTACTTATACGATAAAAATCTCCGACCCTGTGAAGTTTTTGCGAGAAGTTGCCGGCACAAGCGATGATTTTACGACAGACCAAATCAACGATGAGCTTAGAAGCATGACAGTTACACGGTTTATTGATGCCGTTGGAGAGAGCAAATTAGCACTTCTTGACTTCGCCCAAAACTATAAAGACCTATCAGAATTTTGCGAAAAAAAACTCGGTGGCGAATTTATGGAATACGGGCTTGAGATGTCTAAGTTCTTGATATCTAGCATTAGTCTTCCAGAAAAACTTCAAGCAAAACTCGACGAAGGCACAGGCGTAAATATGCTCGGCGATATGAACAAATATACTCAAATGAAAACAGCCGATGCAATGTCGAGTGCAGCCACCAATACCAGTGGCGGCGGTGGTATGGAAGGAATGATGGGAATGGCAATGATGCAGCAGATGATGAATATGAATCAAAATCAAAATCAGCAGCAAAACACTAACTATCAGCAAAATGTGCAACAGCCTGCTCCACCACCTATGCCACCAAAAATACAATTTTATGTATCAATAAACGGGCAGCAAGCCGGTCCTTTTGATTCAAATCAGCTTCAACAAATGATTGCTCAAAATCAGATAAATAAGCAAACTTTTGTTTGGAAACAAGGCATGACAGGCTGGGTTCCAGCATCTCAAGTACCAGAAATTGCCTCGTTGTTTAGTGTTGCTCCGCCTCCACCACCTCCACCAATGTAAAATTTGAAAAATGTATATTTACGAAGCCGACAATTGCATGCTTTTGTCGGCTTTTATGTGTAATATAAATTTACGCAAAATTTTTCTGCAAATAGAACTACGCAATTAATTACTAATATGAGTGTTCATAATATTTTATTAGTCGAAGACGATTTAAGCTTTGGCTCTGTACTACAAGCCTACCTCGAAGTCAATGATTTTCAAGTAGTTTGGGTTGACGATGGCAAATATGCCCTAAGAAAATTTCGTGAGGAAAATTTTGACATTTGTATTTTAGATGTCATGCTTCCAAATGTAGATGGATTTACGATAGCGCGCGAAATACGTAAAAAAGACAAAGAAGTCCCCATGATTTTCCTTACTGCAAAATCCATGAAAAACGATGTACTTGAAGGGTTTAGCATCGGCGCAGACGATTACATAACAAAACCATTCGACTCCGAAGTTCTTTTATGTAAAATAAAAGCCATCTTAAACAGAAAATCTCCTCAGCCAGAAATAATAGAACCTGACAATTATACTATCGGGTCTTACGTTTTTATACCCAAAAAACGACATATTTGCCGTGGCACTTCGGAACAAAAATTGACTCCAAAAGAAACCGAATTATTGAAAATGCTTTGTAAAAACAAAAACAGCGTAATGCCACGCGAAGATGCACTTGTTACAATATGGGGAGACGATAACTACTTCACAACAAGG
This sequence comes from Bacteroidales bacterium, assembly GCA_029934165.1. Classification (GTDB taxonomy): domain Bacteria; phylum Bacteroidota; class Bacteroidia; order Bacteroidales; family JAOZMU01; genus JAOZMU01. Next base: position 3,804 of record JAOZMU010000231.1, on the reverse strand, counting down.
AGTATGGATGTATTTATTACAAAATTAAGAAAATATTTGCGCGAAGATTCATCAGTAGAAATAATCAATATTCATGGGAGCGGTTATATTTTGTCGGCAGAATAATAGCTCACACTCATTACAATAAGTGTTAATACCCAATATTTGATAATTACAATTCAATAACATATATTCGCGTTTCGATTGGAAATTAAGAAATCTAGTATTAATTTTGACCCGCGATAGATGAAAAAAACATTAGTATCCAGCACTTTTAATATTAAGATAAATATTTGCTATTGGACTGAATAACAACAAACAGCCAATAATAGTATTAGTAATTTAATCTTTATTCTTAACAAAAAAATATGGAAAGCTTAACAGTTGCAAATTTTATGACCTTGGGCGTACTCATTCTGCTTCAGGCGGTTTTAGGTTTCGATAACCTACTTTATATTTCGTTAGAAACCAAAAATGTGGACGCAGAAAAACGCAATTTTGTCCAGCGATTAGGAATTGGCATCGCCGTTTTGTTGCGCATAATATTGCTCTTCATTTTAATCGAAGTCATAAAATATTTTCAAGACCCAATCTGGCTTCCCAATTGGGAAGGCGTTTTTTCTGGACAAGTTAACATTCACAGCCTTATTGTCCTTGCTGGTGGTGGTTTTATTACGCATACAGCTATCAAAGAAATTTGGCACATGATTTCGTTGGAAGAACACCAGACCTTAGAAAAAGAAGGAAAAACACAATCGGTTGGTAAAGCAATAACAATGATTGTAATTATGAATTTAGTTTTTTCTTTCGACTCTATCCTTAGTGCCATGGCACTTACAGACGTATTTTGGGTCATGGCAACAGCCATCATCATTGGCGGAATCCTGATGATATGGCTTGCAGGACACGTAACAACTTTCTTACGAAAAAACAGAATGTACGAAGTTCTAGGACTTTTCATTTTATTCCTTGTAGGCATAATGCTCCTAACGGAAGGTGGGCATTTAGCGCATTTAGAAATTTTTGGCAGCAAAGTACTCCCAATGACAAAAACAACATTCTATTTTGTAATCTTTTTCTTAGTTTTAGTAGATATAGTTCAAGGCAGGTACAAAAAAAACTTATTACGTATAAAACAACGCCTTTCTAAACGACCAAAACAAAACAACGAAAAATAAATCCTATTTATTAAAATTGAGACTTTAAACTCCTGAAATTATGATGTTTGCAGTATATTTCTTAGCCTTATTGCTTTCTTTTTATCTGTTAGCAAAAATCGTTGACGATTATTTTGTCGACTCTCTTGATAAAATAGCACAAAAAGTAAAAATGTCGTCAGATGCAGCAGGCGCAACACTTATGGCTGTTGGCTCAAGCGCACCCGAACTTTTTGTTGCCCTTTTTGCTGTCTTTCGTCCCGGCGACCACGCAGCAATCGGCGTAGGAAACATTGTCGGTTCGGCACTATTCAATGTCTTGGCAATCACAGGAGTAGCAGCACTCGTCAAACCAGCACTAATCGCTTGGCAAGCCGTAATCCGCGACCTCAGTTTCTACGCAATATCAGTCATACTTTTACTCATTGTCCTTGCCGATGGTGAATTACGAATGATAGAAACACTCATGTTTATCGGTATTTACATCGTTTACGTAATCGTTGTAATATACTGGCGTAAGATGGTGAAATACAGCGACCCCAACGAAGAAATCATTGAGGAAAAGGAAGAGGAAAAACCCAAAGGATTTATTGCACGAATGATGAAACCGGTAGATTTTATGCTGAGCTTAGTTTTTCCAAATCCAAAACATTTCATCGCCACCTTTCTTATTTCTATAACAATGATAGCCGCAATTAGCTGGGTATTAGTTGAAAGTGCTATCGAAATAGCTCACATCTTAAACATTTCCGAAGCCATAATCGCGGTAACAATTTTAGCAGCCGGAACTTCAATTCCAGACATGCTTTCGTCCGCCGTAGTTTCCAAACAAGGACGTGGCGGAATGGCAATTAGCAATGCCGTGGGGTCAAACATCTTCGATATTCTCATTGGACTTGGATTGCCATTTTTACTAATAATTCTCATCGAAGGCGGTAGCGTCAAAATGCAAGTCGATAACCTCACAACATCTGTTTGGTTTTTACTTTCATCGGTTGTAATTCTCTTCGTTATGTTCCTGTTAAACAAGTGGATAGTAGGAAAAAAAATGGGGACATCACTCATCTTAATTTACCTTGCTTATGTTGTTTGGGCTATTTTTTATGTCTAACGCATTAAACTATACAGTATTTTTTGACATTACTGTCGGCGTGGCTTGAAGACACACCGACAGTAATCAATAAATACCAGCTCGTAGCGATAAGCAAATTTAGTATTTACCCCCACGACTGTTTATAACTTTTGAGACGTACTTTTTTACCTTTTCGTGTTAAACTAAAATCTTCAAATTCTAGTTCTATTCCACTCAAATTCTCAAGCAATGGACGCTTGTGTGGTGTGATGATAACGATTTGTTTGCTAACCAAAAACAACTGAGCAGTAAGCGGAAACAACAGTTCTTCTGGGCATAAGTGCATTGCAAAGCTCGAAATAATACTCGAATAACTTCCCATAATTCCTTTTCGGATAACATTATCAAAAGAAAAACGAAAACATTTATTTCCGGTTTTTCTTTCAAATAGTTTATATGTATAAGGGTCGCAACCAATTGTATTTCTGCAATCTAACGTTTCCAGTACTAGAGCCACTTCGCCTCCCCCACAACCAAAATCTAGGACTTTTGTATAGTCAATTCTGTTTTTATTCTGGATTAGCAGTTGACGAATTTGCTCAAAATGAGGGTTTTCGTACCTATTTGCATTTCGAGAGTAGAACCTATCAACTCCTTGTTTTTCATATTCTTTTCGTATAGCTTTCATCAAAAATATTGCTAAGTGCCTTGCACTTTTTAATATTGAGACAACGATTTACTATTTGACTGAAAATCAGCAACAAACAGCAAATAATTGTATAGGTTAATTTAATCTTCGTTCTAAGGCAATTCATAATATATAATTAGCCAATTTGCACGCAGGTATTTTAATCTTTAACAATTTAAAAAATGCGATAATATCGGGAATATTTGAGTGTTTTTTGAAGCCGTTAAAGGTTAAAATAACAAGTGCAAATTATTATTTGTAATTTGCCTAAAGTAAAATATAACCATCTTCGGTAAAACGCTCGCTCGTAGAGAAGAAAAAATTAGCTTCTATTTGTGCATTAGTATCACTATCAGAGCCATGAACAGCATTTTTTTGCACCGACTCGGCAAACAGTTTGCGTATCGTTCCGTTGTCCGCTTTTGTTGGGTCGGTTGCGCCAATAAGCTCGCGATAATCTTTAACAGCATTGTCTTTTTCGAGAATTGCTGCCACAAGCGGACCCGAAATCATATACTCAATCAGGGCGTTAAAAAACGTTTTATCTTTATGTACCTTGTAAAAGGCTTCTGCTTGACTGCGACGTAGTTGAGCAAATTTCATTGCCGAAATCCGAAATCCTGCTTCACTTATCATTGTGAGAATATGCCCAATGTGCTCGTTTTTCACAGCTCCGGGCTTAATCATGGTGAGTGTTATTCTTCCTGCCATATATCCTTTATTTATAATTAATTAGTAAGTACTATTACAAAAATTCTTCCGTTTTTTATTAACGTAAGTTGCTAAATCACAGCTTAAATGTTTCCTGAAAAATAGGTCTTAAACCTTATGATTTTAAAATTAAAATAAATCTTACGGCTACCAGTCTAAAGTTGGACACCCCTGTTACTTAACCAGTTAGCTTTGAC
>JAOZMU010000230.1 GCA_029934165.1 Bacteroidales bacterium | reverse complement strand
AACTAAATCAGGCGTAAGCAAAATTATTAATTATTAATTTTCCATTACTAATAAATTTTGTAACATGAAATTATCAGGATAATTAAAATTAGTAAAATGAATTTAATAAAGTAATCCATTAAAATTCCTAACTAAAACTAAATCAGGCGTAAGCAAAATTATTAATTAATTTTCCATTACTTATGACTTTATTTTTATACATATAATAAAGATTAAATTTCTATTTATTTGAATTTCAGACTTCCGTTTCCTATTTTGAATTGCTCATCGCCACAAGAATTACAGAAAGTGTGTTTTTTGATGTTAATTTTCCGATTTTTGAAAGAAAACGTCAGTCCATAACCAATTGCTAAACAGCCCACTCCGAAACTTGCTGTGCGTAAATATGATGTAACGTTAAAGTCTGTCAAATCTTGAAAGTTCATGCTAAAAAGTGGAGCCGCAAAGAACGACACAAACCCAATAACTTTAAAAATTCGTCCTATTTTTTGTCCGTTAGACACGTAGCCGATAGCTGCAATATTCTCAAGAGGAATATTGCGAATGCCCGTAGAGTCAAAGTTAACGTACGGTGATTGGATTTTTATTTTATTGCCGTTTAGATAATAGTCGGTTTCACGTTTGTAGTCGCCAAGAATAAAGCTATTTTCCTCGAAACCCACAATTGTTCCAGTCGTGTTGACATTTTGAACAGTATCCGAATTTAATTTTTTATCTGTTTCGTATAAAAATATTTCGTCTCCTATTTCATAGTGCTTCAATATTTTGCCGTTTTCGTTTGTAAGTTCCCATGTGCTTTGAGATTGCGCACAAAAAGAGGCCGCAAAAATTATTGCTAAGAATAAAAATACTACTTTAAACAAAGAAAGATTCATGGATTTTAGATTTTATTGTTAATTTGATTTTTTTACACTAATTAACTTATTAACAATGGAATAACTAATTAATGATGTATTGCTATGTTATTTTTCAAGGATAAAAGTAACTAAATTTTGGCATATTCAAAATTGCATTTTGTTGGATTTGCTATTATCCAGAAAAACGGCAGGACATTTTATACTTTTTTACGCGGTTTTTATTAACGGGTTTTTGTCGTAAAAAGTAATTCTCATTGGAAAAAAGTAATACGCGTGTTTTGAGGAGCTTCTTTTCAGTCGTTCTCAAAACCTGTCTGAAATTACGCAAGCTACCGCTACAATCCCTGCCGTAACAGTTTTGTAGCAAGTGTTTTGACAAAATAGGTCTTAGAGGTTACACAAATTTTTATGAGAAAATGAAGTTTGGACGGATACGTTACCCAATAGCTGATAAAAAACCGCTATGCTACAAAATTCGTAGCGCAGCGGTTTTTGTTGTTCCTAACTAATAATTATTCTAACGTTGGTGGGCTGCTTGGCTGGTTGCTTTATTAAAGTAATTCCTTCAATCCTTTGTTTACTTGATACTTATAACCTGAAAATCATCAAAGTAAGTTAATGCGTCTGCTTTTGTCCAAAGTCCAATTTTACCTGCTTTTGTGAAAGTTTTATCTTCTACTTGAAATAATTGAGTATTGTTTAGATAAATAGTAAATAAGTTATCTACAACTGTTAATTTAAAATCATTCCAACTGTTACCAAGGGGTTCTACATCGACTCCATAAGTTTTTCCTTTATCAATTAGTGGCAAATCTGTTCTTTTCCCATTTTCAACTTTGTATAATACTACGTTATTTTCCAAAGGATTGGCTCGAACAACATAATAATTATCGGCATCAATAAAACGCCAAATAAAACCACCACCTTGATCCATATTTCCTTTAACTCCTTTTATCTTAACACGTAATTCTACATTTTTAATTTTAAAAGCATCAAATACAATTTCATTAAAATGATAATTGGGGTTGTCTTCTGATAATTGTGCTAAAACGTTATTTCCACTATCATCAATAATTTTCCATTCGGTTTTTTTTCCTTTACCTGTAAAATGCTGCGACCAACCGTTAGGGATTTTCCCTATTTCATTATTCTTAAATGAGAAAATCGTGTCTGCAAGTAACAGCGGAGCGGCGTCGGTTGTTTTTCTGACCTTTTCATTTTCTTCAAGAGTTTTAGTGTTAGTAAAGTTGCAATTTGCTAATAGAACAATACTCAATATACTCAGAACTAATGTTTTCATAATTATTTCTCCTTTTTTCATAAATTAATATTTGCTTAACTTTTTACATATAATATGTGAGTTTTTATATTTCAATAAAATATTTTATAAATTTATTTTCCGAATTTTTTATTTGCTCAACGGTACCTGTTGCTTCAATTTTTCCTTCGTCTATCACCACTATTTTATCTGCAATAGCAAAGGCTTCTTTATGGTCGTGTGTTACATAAATAATGGTAAGGTTAAAATTTTGTTTTAGTTTTTTTATGTGTTCCAAAATTTTCCGTTTCATCTTTACGTCAATGTTTGTAAGTGGTTCGTCCATCAATAATATCTTAGGTTTAAGAACCAACGAGCGCGAAATAGCAAGCAATTGTTTTTGTCCACCAGAGAGTTGATGCGGATATTTTTCAGCGTGTTCTTGTAATCCAAAAAAATTTAGCATTTTAAATACTGTATCTTTTATGTTTTTTTTCGTGCTTTGTCGCCTAGTTGTTTTTTGCTCTGTTAATCCGAAGGCAATATTTTTATAAACTGTAAAATGCGACCAAAGAGCTAAGTCTTGAAAAATGAAACCAATGGTTCGTTTATGTGGTGGAATTAAGATTTGTTTGTTTTCTGTAACGCTTATGTTATCAATCGTTATTTCGCCACTTTTAGGTATTTCCAAACCTGCAATAAGGCGCAATATGCTTGTCTTTCCACTTCCGGAACTGCCTAATAAACAAGTTAATTGATTGGCTTCAATATCCAATGTTAAATCATGAAGCACTGGTTTTATGCCATAAGTGTGTGTTATGTTATTAAGTTTAATCATTAGTATAACTATAATTTTTAATAAATGGTTTCATTATAAAATAAAAACTAATAATCATCAATAAGGTAATAGAAAACACAATCAATGTCATTGAACTAGTAAGAGATTGAGGTGCATTTGCCATTATAGTAAAAACTTTTATGGGCATAAGTTCGGTGCCAGGTGGATAAAGCATAATGCTTGTTCCTAATTCGCCAAAACAGAAAATAAAACTGATAACAAAGGTAATAAATAGTGTTGGTATAATCAATGGAATAAGTATTTTTAATAATCGTTTAAAAGGCACAATACCTTGAACTTGGGCAGCTTCACATAATGAATTTGGAATTTGCTTTATGGCATTACCAATTAACTTTGCAGAGATAAATGAAAATTTTCCCACATAGCCAATTATTATAATGGCGTAACTAGAATAAATAAAATCAAGTACTGGGTGATTATAATATTTTATTAAACTAATACCAAAAATAGTTGAGGGAATTGCAAAAATAAGCAGCAATAACCAATCGAAAGATTTTTTGTTTTTTGTTTTCGTTTGTTGAGTAGAAAAATAAGCAGCCGAAAAACCAACAAAAACTATAATTAAAGCACCTGCAAAAGACAAAGCTATTGAACTGCTAAATGTTGGAAGTAACAATTCAAATGCTTGTATAAATTTGCTTGTTCCATCTTTTAATGATTGAAAAAAGAGAATAGAGAACGGAAATAGAATAGAAATAAAAAACCAGAAAAAAATAAATAACAGACTTAAACTATTCCAACCTTTTAAATTGTAAGTTTTATTACTATTTCCTTTGCTACCAATGGAAAAAAAAGGTGCATTTGCTATGTATTGTCTTTCGGTAAACAAAAGAAACACACAAATTATTATCAACAAAGCAGATTGTAAAATTGCAAGAGAATGGTTATAAAATGCCGAGAATTGTGTGAAAATTTCAGTAGTAAAAATTTTTACGTCAAAAAATGCAGGAACAGAAAATTCTGAAATACTAAAAATAAAAACAAGTACAAAAGATGTAATCAAAGCTGGTTTTATTAATGGTAGTGTAATTCTTAAGATTATTTTACTGGGATTTATAATCATAAAACCGCTTTCTTCTAATTGTGCATTAATATTTGATAAGGCATTGCCAATTATAAGCATTGATAATGGCGTGAAAATAGTGGTTAGTACCAATATCACTCCAAGGTAAGAGGGTATAAGATTGGTGTTATTAAAGAATATGAAAAAGCAATCTTTCCAAGCAACCGCCAAAATGTAAGGAGAAATTAATAAAGGAATTAATAATATAATTTTGAAAGAACGATGGAATTTAATATTCGTTTTGTAAAGCAAAAAACCTAATGTTGTGCCGAGTAATGTTGAAAAAATGGCAATAACAGAAGCAATAACAATACTTTTAGATAGAAGAAAAAATGTATGTTTATCTAATGACTGTAAATTATCATTGAACGAAACATCAAAAAAAAGAGCTGTTCCAATAGTATAGATAACGGGAACTACCACAAAGAAAATGAACGATAATAATACTATCGTATATAGCGGATGTTTAATTATTCTTCTGTCCATTTTTTTATATACATTTGAATTTCTTCTAATTTTTCGGATGTTTTATCATAGTTTACTTTCATTGGAATAATGCTATCTAAAGATGTAATATTTTTAGGGATTTCCACACCTTTATGCAAAGGCATTTGTGCACATGATTTGGCTAATTTTGCTTCGGTTTCCTTGCTTAAAAGATAATCCATCAATTTTTTACTATTATCAGAATTACGAGCATTTTTTATTAGACTGACTGTGTTAGGCATTATCAAACTTCCCAGTCCCTGTTGGTCTAAAAAAACTACACCAATGTTTGCTCCTGCTTTTATAGCTTCATAAGCATCATCAGTATCGGTAAGTCCACATGAAACTTCTCCTTGTATTACCCGCTTTTTAACATCTCCATTACTGGTGGCAATTACTATATTGTTCTTTTTTAAATCAGAAAGAAATTGTTTTGCTTTTTGATATCCAATAGTGCTAAACAAAGCTGCAATATGAAATGTTGTTGTTCCAAATAAGGGGTTTGCAATTGCAATTTTCCCTTTATATTTTTCTTTTGTTAAATCAAAAATTGATTGTGGAATGTCATCTGTTTTTAATAAGCCTTTATTATAAATTAATACTCTTGCTCTTGCCGAAAAACCTGTCCAATGATATTCTGCATCTTTAAAATTTTCATCAATATCGTTGGAAATTACTGATTGATAAGGCGTAGTAATACCTTTGTTTTTTAGAATAATAGTTCGCATTGGGTCTCCGCTCCAAAATAAATCACATTGCGGATTTTCTTTTTCAGCAATTAGGCGATTAAGGACTCCTGTCGATTTTGTCTCTTCAGTGTCATAAACTGCATTTACAGTTATGCCTGTTTTATTTTCAAATTCTTTTAAAATCGGTTCCGAAAAAATTTGGTCAACAGTTGTATATACTACAACAATATTTGAATCAGTGTTGCAACTGCTTGTAATTAACACGATTAGAAATACAATTATTAGGCTTAATTTTTTCATATTATAATTTTTTCGTTAGTTGCAAGAGGTAAACCACTTTGCGGAACATTAACGGCAACAAAAATATAAATTTAGCAAATATTTACAAACAAAAAAGGTTCAATTAAAGTGTCGCAATGTGGGGACAATCGATAGTCCACACAAAATAGTGTTGGTCGATGAAAATATGTAGAAATTTACTTTTTAATCGCTTGATTATTAAGTAAAATTTGATTTTGTTTATTTCAAAACAGCACTGTAACTATTTGATAATCATACCAACACTGTTATGTAAGGACTATCGGACAATCGTAGCAGGAACGACAAGTTTCAATTCCTAAAAGGTTCAATTAAAGTAATTTGCTGTATATCAGATATGTTACAAAACATGTTGTTTCAATTCCTAAAAGGTTCAATTAAAGTGTGTTACAGTGTCGATGTGTCGGTTGATTTTTGAAAGTTTCAATTCCCTTAAATCCGAAGGTCTTTTTGTAATCCTTTTACTTTTAAGTATTTGTATCTAT
>JAOZMU010000229.1 GCA_029934165.1 Bacteroidales bacterium | reverse complement strand
AAGTTGTTAATTCACAGCTTAAACGTTTCATAAAAAATAGGTCTTAGACTTTATTGCCATATTTAACATTAACGCTAACGCTTGCGAGCCGTGTTTTTTTTTACGCCATTTTCGTGATTATGCACTTTTTTATTTTGGTTAAATTTGTACTTTCATTCAATTTAGTTTACATTGCAAATAAATAAATAGGTAAAAGATTATGAGAAAAATTATTTATAATCAATACGGTAGTAATGAGGAGTTAAACATTGCAAATATTGAAGAACCATCGCCATTGGCAGATGAAATTTTGATAGAAGTTAAGGCAGCATCAATAAATCCTGTCGATTGGAAAATTCGTAGTGGCGAATTAAAAATGATGTCTGGAGCAAGGTTTCCAAAAGGTATTGGCTGTGATTTTGCTGGCATTGTGAAAAAAAATGGCGAGGGAAATACCAAATTTAAAGTAGGCGACCATGTTTTTGGGTGGCTGCCATACAAAGAAGCAGGGACTTTTTCTGAGTTTGTTGTTGCAAAAGAAAACCTAACCGTAAAAAAACCAGAAAATATTAGTTTTGAAGAGGCATCTTGTCTTGCAATGATTGGAGGTACGGCTTTGATTGCGCTTAAAGAAAAAGGAAAAATAGCAAAAAACCAAGAGGTACTTATCAATGGTTGCACTGGTGGTGTAGGGCATATTGCAACTCAAATTGCCAAAACCTTTGATGCCTCAGTTACAGGCATTTGTAGTGGAAACAACACCGAAACGGCAAAGAAATTAGGTGTCGATGTTGTCCTTGATTACAAAAAACAAGACGTTTATCAACTGAATAAACAATTTGATATTATTTTCGATACGGTTGGTAATTTGTCTTATAAGAAAGCTAAAACAATTTTAAAAAAGAAGGGTATTTTTCTAAATATAAATCCTACTGGTTTGTTAGATATTTTGCACGGACTGATTTCCTCGAAATACAAAATTATTATGGCAAATGTTAAAAACGAGCATTTGAGTGAATTAGCAAGTTTAAGTGCAGCCGGAAAAATTAAACCATTAATTGGCAAAATTGTTAATTTAGATGAAGCAATAAGTGCTTTATCTTCGTTAGAAAAGGGTGAAAAAGTATTGGGCAAAACTGTTATTACAAACGGTTAATGGTTATACTATTTTTGAAAAACATATTGTATTGAAACTTAGGCTAATAGCAGATAAAAAAGTGTCAATAATTTTGATATAACAATTTATTTACTAACTTAAATTACAAAAAATGAAACTTGAATTTACAAAAATTTATCAAAGCGAGCGACTTGTGATTGATTACAATGAAGAGTCCAATATTTTGCGAAATATTTGGCAGATGAGCAAAATATCGGACGAGTTGATGAAGTTTGAGATGGATGAAAGTTTTTGATAAATATTCGCCACAATACATTTTAACTGACAATCGTGCGGAATATATTATTTTGCCAGATATGCAAGAATGGATGGCAGGTCTTCTGTTTCCAAAAATCATTGTGAAAGGTACAAAACGCTGGGCTTTTTTGATTGGAAGCGACTTGTTTACAACCATTTCTATTGAACAAATGACGACAGAAATCGAAGTTCCGAATATTGAAACAAAGTATATACAACAGTTTTTTGATGACGAAACCGATGCAATGCTTTGGCTAACAGAAAAATAACTACTCTTTATAATATACTTTTTTTACTCGCCCCGAAATGCTTGTCATAATTTCGTATGGAATTGTGTCGAGCATTTTTGCCATAAGCGAAATTGTTGGATTTTCGCCAAAAATGGTAACTTCATCTCCAGCTTGTACGCTTGTGTTGGTAACATCTATCATACACATATCCATACAGATAGCTCCGATTATTGGGACAAGTTTTCCTCGAACAAAAACTTGTCCTTTTCCAAAGCCGTAGCGACGATTTAATCCATCGGCATAACCGATTGAGATTACAGCAATTTGCCGAGTTTCATGCACGTATTTTGTCCTGTTATAACTGACAGATTCGCCTGCCGAAACGTTTTTTACTTGGGCTACAACTGTTTTTAATTGGCTGATTGGCTTTAGTTTAGAAGGAAATTCAGAGCCAATTCCGTACAATCCAATTCCAAGCCGAACCATGTCAAATTGTGCTGCTGTAAAACGTTCGATTCCTGCCGAATTTAAGATATGTCGCATTGGTTTATAGCCTATTACTGTTGTTATTTTGTCGTAAACTTTCAAAAATAGGCTGATTTGTTGCTCCGTAAATTCGTTATGAAAATCGCTATCGCTTGCTGCAAGATGCGAAAAAATGCTTTTTATGTGGACAGTTCTTGGTTGACGAAAAAATTGCAATAACAAACTAATATTCAACTCCTTAAAGCCAAGCCGATTCATGCCAGTGTCAATTTTAATGTGCGCATTTACTTTCTCAATTTTGAGATATTGCGCCGTTGTTTCGAGCAGTTGCAGGTCTTCGATGTCGTAAATTTCTGGTTCTAATTTGTGTTCCAACATAGTTTCAAACTCGCGCTTATCAGGGTTTATAACCAGAATTGGTAAATCGACACCTGCTTTTCGGATTTCGATTCCTTCGTCAACATAGGCAACTCCAAGATAATCAACACGTTGGTGCATTAGTTCGTTTGCTATTTCGTGGCTACCACTACCATACGAAAAAGCTTTTACCATTGCCATAATTTTCGTTTCGGGTTTTAGTAACGCCCTGAAATAGTTTAAGTTATCGACCATCGCGCTTAGGTTTATTTCTAAAACTGTCTGGTGAACACGACGCTGCAAAAAATGCGAAATTCGCTCTAACTGAAACTTTCGTGCGCCTTTTATCAGGATTGTTTCGTTTGCAAACTCATGTTTAAATAAATTGCTTACAAACGTTTGAGTATCAGGATAAAAGGCGGCGTTCTCAAAAAAAGCAGAGCATGCCATTAAATCGTGTCCGATGCCAATTATCCGTGTTATATTGTGCTTTTTCAGGAGATTAGAAACTTCGGAATATAAATCATTTTTCGACAAACCACTCTGGAAAATATCCGACAAAATCACAGTTTTTTGGTTTGTTTGCTTCTGACTATTCATAAAATCAAGAGCAATTCTGAGCGAACTTAAATCAGAATTATAGCTGTCGTTGATTATCGTACAATTGTTTATGCCCTCTTGCAACTGAAGTCGCATTTCGATGGGTTTTAATTTTGCAAAGAAATCATAAGTTTCTGCCGAAGCATTAAAGGTCAAAAAAAATAGCCATATCAAAATTAAATTCTCAATCGAAGCCGTGTCCACAAAAGGAAAAAACACACTCACCTGAAATTGCTTTTTGTCATCTACATAAATTGCCGAAATATTTGTCCCATTTTTGGCAGGCTCAACCTTAGTAATATTCAGAGTATCAGTTATTTCTGCTCCATAAGACCAAGAATATAATCGAATATCGTGTTTTGCAGAAAACGCAACGACATTTTGTCGGATTAACTCGCTATTTGCGCCATATAAAACAGTATAACACGACTTAAAAAGCAGTAGTTTCTCTTTGAGTTTTGCCTCGTAGGATTCGAAATTCTCTTGATGAGCCTCACCAATGTTTGTCAAAATCCCGCACATTGGTTTTATAATTTCCGCGAGGTTTTGCATTTCGCCTGGTTTTGATATTCCTGCCTCAAAAATAGCCCACGTTGTATTATCGTTAATTTGCCAAACAGAAAGCGGAACGCCAACTTGCGAGTTATAGCTTTTGGGGCTTTTGATTACGGAGTTTCCACTCAGCTCCAGAAACTGTGCAAACCACTCTTTTACAGACGTTTTGCCATTGCTACCAGTAATGGCAACCACTAAATTATCGTCAAATTTCTCGCGATGGGCGGCAACCGTTATCTGTAAGGCTCGAAGAGTATTTTCGACAATAACGAAATTACAATTTTCGAGCCTTTTTGCGTTATCAGGTATTTTTTCGACAACAAAACAACGTACACCTTGCTCAAAAAGCTCGGCAATATAATCGTGTCCATCATGGTTTTTTCCTGTTAGCGCAAAAAATAATGTGCGGCGATAATCCGAGTATAAACGACTATCAATCAATATTTCCGAAACTTGATAGTCCATGTTTCCGTCCAATTTCCCGCCTGCCATTGCAGAAATTTCGCCAAGAGAATAAATCACCATTAATCGAAATTTTTTTGAGTTTAATTATTGAAATTCGCCATAAAAAGTCGAGATAAGAGTTCAAATCGCACCCTGACAAGCATTACAATGGCAAATTCTTAAAAACGTTCAAAACCATTATCGTCCACCGAATCGTTCATATTGAAATCAATACCGGCTTCTGGTTGCGTCGTTTTACTAATAACGTTAGAAAGTCTTGGTGCGTTAACTTTTCTTTTGCGAGTGTATGACTTGAACTGGAAAAAGTCAATTATCTCAAGCATTTTGTCGGCTTGCGAAGATAGTTCTTCGGAGGCAGCCGCATTTTGCTGGGTTACTTGATTCAATTGTTGAATAGCCGAGTTAATCTGGTTTGTACCAGAGTTTTGCTCTATGCTTGCGGCAGAAATCTCCTGTACAAGTCGCGATGTATTTTGAATATCGGGGACAATGTCAGCCAAAAGTTTACCTGATAATTCGGCAACTCGAACACTGGATTTTGAAACTTCATCTATTTCTTTTGCAGCTTTTTGGGTGTTTTCCGCCAGTTTGCGAATTTCTGATGCTACAACAGCAAAACCTCTTCCGTTTTCATTAGCACGCGCAGCTTCGACTGCTGCATTGATAGCAAGCAAATCTGTCTTTCGGGCAATTTCGCCGATGATTGAAATTTTATCTGCAATCAACTTCATCGAATCCACCGTTTCGTTCACATTCGAGCTTCCCTCTTCGATGTCCGAAGTTGCTTTGACGGCTATACGCTCGGTTTGTTGAGCGTTGTCGGTGTTTTGCTGTATGTTTGCACTCATTTGCTCCATCGACGATGAAACTTCTTCGGTAGAAGAGGCTTGTTCGCTTGAGCCTTGCGATAGTTGCTGGCTTGCTGATGCGATATTATCTGCAGAATCGCGTACAAAACTGATTGTTTCTTTAAGTTTATCAATCATTAATCGCAAGTTTTTCATCATCACGCCAATTTCGTCGCGTCCCATATCTTGAATTTTTATGTCGAGAAACCCCTGAGATAATTTGCTGAGAGCTTTGTTTGCTTGTTTTAACCCGCTATTAATACCAGTTATAATAATTACTGACAAAATAATTGCTAATAAAACACCGACAATAATTAAAATATAGGAGTTTTGCTCCGCAGTAACATAAACTTTGTCGCTCTCTTTCATTATCTTATCTGCCTCTGTTAATTGTAGTTCTGTCAAAAATGTGATTTTGGCAGAAAAAGGGGTGATGTTTTGGTATAATTTTTCGTTTATAAATGCCTCTAATTTCACAGTATCTTCCATATCTAATATCTCCTCTAACTCGCTGATAACGTCCTTAATCTCCTTCATTTTCAGCTCAGTATCATCTGCCATTCTTTTTTCATCTGGTGACATTTCTGTTCCCATAAATGCTGTCCATTCAGTGCTAATTGTACGCATTGCACCTTGAATGGCTGATGCACCTTTTCGCCACGATGTTTGTCCGCTTCTTATTTTGTGGCTGACATCTACAATGTCAACGGCAAAGCAGTCCGACACGGTTTTCAATCTTTGTAGTGGTACAATTCTGTCATTGTACATTGACACTACGCCTTTGTTTACGCGTGCCAAATTACTTACTCCGTAAAGACCTATCAATACAATAATAGACGATGTGAGTATTACGAGAGTAATCAGTTTAATCGAAATTTTGATGTTGTTCATAAGAATTAAATTTAGATTAGAAAATTAACACCCAGTACTATTTATCTGGAATTGTCGATTATATTTACACACCAATTTATTTACTCGCTAATTTCGTAATGAAGCGACAGGGTCTTGTTAGGCTGCTTTTCTTGCCAGCAAAATTCCACCGATTTAAATAAGTACTCTTACAAAAGTTCTTACGCTTTTTATTAACCTAAGTTGTTAAT
>JAOZMU010000228.1 GCA_029934165.1 Bacteroidales bacterium | reverse complement strand
AGCAATTTACTCATGCAGAAGCACACAAATTTATTAACAGATTATTGACAATCTGTCAATAGAGTCCTTAAATCAGGTAGTTACGAGTTGTCGCTTTAGGGCTGGCTTAAACAATTGTCGGTTTGCAATTGGATTAGACAATTGAATAAGTACAAACGATAAGGGGAATTAGCCCGACGTAGAGAAAACACGTAAAAAAGTGTTTATAGCTGTCCCAAAAGCCAGAAAATTGTGTCAAAATCTGCAATTTTCAATCTTTTGAAACTCAAATGGATACGTTTTAGTTATAAATAATAAAAAGGCAATAATTTTAATGATTTAATGTATCTTTGCAAAGATAAAAATATAAATAAAAACTATGTATTTTAATAAATTAGAAATTAACAACTTTCGGGGAATAAATAATTTGATAGTCCACACAAAATAGTGTTGGTCGATGAAAATATGTAGAAATTTACTTTTTAATCGCTTGATTATTAAGTAAAATTTGATTTTGTTTATTTCAAAACAGCACTGTAACTATTTGATAATCATACCAACACTGTTATGTAAGGACTATCAAACACATAGTATAATCAGGGAAAGTGTATTGTGTTGATATTCAAGCTAATAGCAATAATAATATGTCAAATATTTTTACACACCTATTTATTATAATCAAAAAAATATAATTTGAAGCGTATTTTTTGGAGGGGAGTTTTGATTTCTGAAAATTTGATGCTAAATTTGTATTTCAAAACAACTAATAATTAACTAAAACAATACAGAAAATGAAAAAGCTATTACTTTCAATCATAATGGTTTCATCAGTTCTTTTCGGTGCTTATGCAGGCGAAATTAAAGTTGATGGCTATTATCAAGGGACAAGTGTTTATGTGCAAAATCCGTTCTCACCAGATGGCGAAGGATATTGCATTTCTGGAATAACAGTAAACGGAGAATCTGCTAAGACAGTGATTTCTTCGAGTGCTTTCGAGATTGATTTATCAATGTATTCGCTAAAAGTTGGCGATAAAGTAAATGTTGTTATTACTCATAGCGATGATTGCCGTCCGAAAATTGTGAACCAAAACGTTTTGCAACCACTAAGTACTTTTACTATTACCGAGATTTTTGTTAGTCCAGAGGGTGTTTTAAACTGGTCTACACAAGACGAGCAAGGCAAATTAGATTATATTGTTGAGCAATATCGTTGGGAACGTTGGTTAGTTATCGGTCGAACGCCAGGTAGTGGGCTACCTTCGCCTCCACAAAGTTACACTTTCGATATTAAAAACAAACCAATAAACATCAAACCTCACACAGGCATCAACAAATATCGTGTTCGCCAGGTGGACTATAAAGGCAAATCTCGTTCGTCTTTGGAAACAAGCTACAAGATTAAAGAAGAGCCTGTTGAAATAACAAACAAAAAAGGCGATGAAATAACCTTTTCAAAAGAAACCAGCTTTCAGGTTTATGACAAATTTGGAAATTTAGTTGCCGAAGGTTCTAATACGACAATTAATATGTCAAAATTTGAAGAAGGTAAGTTCTTTATAAATTACGATGCCGAATCGTTCAAATACAAGAAAAAATAATTCATTTCGATGGAAAATAAAGGCTGTCCAAATGGGCAGCCTTTTTCGTTTTAACCCTTTTATTATGTCTTTTCCTTATACATTATCCGGAAAAATACGCTTCGGCGAACAAGATTATAAAACTACTGATGAAGAGTTGCTCAACGATTTTGAATCGTATTTATCGACAAGACAAGGAGTTAAGTCTGTCGAAAGAATAGATAAAACTGTTGTTTACAAATCTAACGATGCACTCTTAAAATTCCTTTATGAAGTCGAAATTAATATTAATATTGGTGTTGAGTTGGAGCTATTTTATCGTATCCAAATCTCAGAGTTGCTGAAAATAATTCTTTTGTTGGTGGTTTTTACCGCTTTTTTTTCCGAGTTTTCTTTTGATGCTTTTTTGCTTTTTTCCGGAATAATAGCAGCAATAACCTACTTTATAAATGCTGCTTATGTCAGCTCAATTGTTAGGCGGACGATTTTAAACTTTCCGTCTTTTGAAAACTTCGAGCAAATTGAAACAAAATCGGAGCTTGCAGAAAACGAAAAATTATGTAGTGCTTGCGGAAAATCAATTTCTATTTATGAAATTACGTGTCCTTATTGTAATCAAAAAATCAAGAATTATACGCCCGTAATTCCGGGAAATATTACGAAATATTCTAACAAAACTGTTAGCTATCACGTGCGTAAAAACAAGAACTAACATGAGTTAGTATTTTATTTTTGTGGGAATAATGACACATAGCAATAAGTTTAATAGCTTATCCATCTATGTAAAATATAACAATTATGTTGCGGTTTCAAATAATTGTTTTATACTTGTGTTTTCAACTAATTATAGACATTTTCTATGAAAAAGCAACAATTTTACCCTTTTATTTTTATTCTTTCTTTCGTTCTATTTGTCTCAGCTACAATACATAAGGGCGAGAAACAAAAAAACGAGCACTTAAATATTCCAGTATTTAATGTCGTAAATCCAACTTCTGTAAACTACGATTTTGTTCCGAAAAATTATGTTTACTCCGTTATCAATGCCAATTTTTACAATCAGGATTTTACAAACATTCTCACAAACGACACAACTCCCTTTATGTTTCGTAATACTACGGAGGGATTTCGTGCGGGAACAAAGAAACTTGCAGCAATCGGAACAAAGAAAAACCGTCGAGCGTTGAAATCGAGAGGTTTTTCGGCATATCAGGCAAAAACAATTCACAAGCAAATAGCTTGCTTGGATAGCTCATTTTTGTCCCTTCCTGCCACTAAACGCATAGACGCAATGCTTTCCGCTTCGATGAGATTTTTGGGAACAGTTTATCGTTGGGGTGGAAAATCAGAACGTGGATTCGACTGTTTGTGGCTCACAGTTACCATCTTCAAGCAAATTGGTTACAAACTTCCTGGAAATGCCAATTCGATGTCGCGTTGTGGCGTGGCAGTCCAGAAAAAGGATTTAAAAAAAGGCGATATTCTTTTCTTCAAAGGTCGCAATTCGCGTAGTTCGCGCATCGGACACGTGGCAACTGTTTCGGAAGTAAAAAATGGCGAAGTATTTTTTATTCACGCAAGTTGTCGTCGCGGTGTAATCTTAACGTCCTTAAATTCTGACTATTATCGTTTACGATATATTAAATCAAGGCGAGTTGTGATATAAAAAACCGATATTTCAAGAAATTTCAGACGCAAAGTTGATGGCAATTAGTCATTTCTTTGCGTTTTTGTTATTTTAGGGGTTTCAAAATACCACCAATATTTTTGGTAACTGAGTGTAGTTTAAAGCTTTAAAAAAATAAATAATGAAAACAAAAAAATTTGGTCTATACACCGCCGTTTCTCTCGTTGTAGCAAATATGATTGGAACAGGCGTGTTTACTAGCCTTGGCTTTCAGGTTGCAGACATAAATTCGGGTTTCGCAATTGTCGCTCTTTGGCTTTTGGGAGGCGTTGCTGCTCTTTTTGGAGCATTGTCTTACGCCGAACTTGGCGCAACAATGCCTCGGTCAGGGGGAGAATATTTCTATTTGTCAAAAATCTATCACCCCGGATTTGGATTTCTCGCTGGTTGGGTCTCTTTTCTTGTTGGTTTTGCTGCTCCTGTTGCTGCCGCCTCAATGGGGCTTGGCATGTATATGTCTGTGAGCTTGAATCTTACAGAAGTTTTACCGGGCTTTCTTGGAGAGCATCCTTCAAAAATAATTGCAGCCGTAGTAATAATTCTACTCACGGCTATGCACGCCATAGATAAAAAAGCTGGAGCTGCCTTTCAGAATATTTTTACTACACTTAAAATATTGATAGTTATTGTCTTAGTTGCAATAGGCTTTATTTACGGAGACGCTTCGATTGCCGATTTCGCGCTCGATGATAATGCAATTTCGGATATGATGAGCCCTGCATTTGCTATTTCGTTATATTTCGTATCCTATTCATACTCAGGCTGGAACGCAGCAGCCTACATTGCTGGCGAAATAGAAAATCCGCAACGCAATATTCCGCTTAGTTTGATACTCGGAACATCAATAGTAACAGTGCTTTACGTCCTTTTAAATTATGTTTTCATGCTCGTAATTCCGATTCCAGAAATGGCAGGGCAGCTCGAAATTGGCTATATTTTTGCGAACAAAATTTGGGGTACAGGCATCGGAAATATCATGGGAATGATTATCGCCGTGTTGCTGCTCTCGTCTGTTAGTTCGATGATTATCACCGGACCACGCGTAACCCAAGTCATCGGCGAAGATTATTCGTTTTTCAAGTGGTTCTCAACCAAAACCAAAAAAGATATTCCGCAACGAGCCATAATAATCCAGAGCATGATTTCATTGGTTTATGTTGTAACAGCCACTTTCGAGCAAGTTATTACCTACATCGGATTTACACTTAATCTTTTTACACTCTTTACGGTTATTGGCGTACTTGTTTACCGAAAAACACACCCCAACGTCAAACGTCCTTACAAAACATTTGGATATCCTGTTGTGCCAATAATATTTATCTTAATTGGTTTATGGTTAGCTATTTATGGCGTTATTTTCCGTCCCGAAGAATCAATAGCTGGCTTGATAACAACTTTGTCTGGACTTATAGTTTATCGGTTTGCAAACAAAAAACAACAGCAAAATATAGTTTCGTAGAAATAATTTATTGTCGGTGTAGCCTCAAGCCACACCGACAGTAATAATATTTCGGGGTTTTTTGTTATAATAAATTGGTTTTATCTAAAAAAAAGATGACATTTAGCTTAATGTACATTAACCACCAAAAACTTAAAAAAAGATGAAGACCCTAACACTATTCCTACTATTTTTATTTGCATTTGGACACGGGCAAACACAAGACGTAGTTTTATCTGGCATCGAAAATGGACCTTATCAACAAATTGCCAAAGATATTAAGGCGCTGGATTCCACGATAATAATCGAAACAACAGGCGGTAGTATTGCAAATTTTCAGCAGATGTTGAAACGAACAGATGTACGTATGGCATTTGTGCAAAACGATGTATTGCTTTATCAAAAATACATAGATGAAGAGCAAGATGTAAATACGCTCAAAGACGTAAGAGTTCTACTGCCACTCGGTCGCGAAGTAATTCATATATTAATTCGTAACGATGACGATATTGCACGGTTCAAAGACCTGAAAAAGAAACGTGTAGCTATTGGTTCGCGCAAACAGGGCAGCTTTGTAACCGCAAATATTGTTAAGAAAATTGGTCGGCTCAAATGGACAGATGTTTACACAGCATTCGAGGAAAGCCTTGTAGAATTGCAAGCAGGAAAAGTCGATGCTGTCGTCTTTGTAGGAGCAATGCCTGTCAATGTGTTAATGAAACTTGACGAAAGCTATGCCTCGAAGATTAAATTTTTGGAAATTCCGGAAGATGTTTTGCGCGACATTTATTTTACCGAAAACGATAATAATGTTGCTATTTATCAAGCCGCATTTATTCCCGCTGGCACCTATCCTTGGGCAGATTACGATGTGTCCACTTTTTCTGTTATGTCGTTGTTAGTGAAAAACATAGCTCGCGAAAACGAGGAGGAGCATAATGCAACCTTAGCAACGATGAAGAAAATTTATAAGAATAGGATAAAACTCCGAAAAAAAGGACATGAAATTTGGAAAGAAGTTGATTTCGATTTTAGCGAAATAGATTTTCCTATTTATGACGGCGTGAAATATGTTTATAAGCGTCGATAGCCGTAGGTTTTAATCTTTATGTTAGGCAATTAAACCTAATGTAATGTCTAAGACCTATTTTTTATGAAACGTTTAAGCTGTGAATTAACAACTTATGTTAATAAAAAGCGTAAGAACTTTTGTAAGTAATGGAAAATTAATAATTAATAATTAATAATTAATAATTTTGCTTACGCCTGATAATATCCATATTACAAAATTTATTGGACTAAGTTATTTTTTTCATTTTACTCAATACCTTAAATCCGAAGGTCTTTTTGTAATCCTTTTACTTTTAAGTATTTGT
>JAOZMU010000227.1 GCA_029934165.1 Bacteroidales bacterium | reverse complement strand
AAACTAAATCAGGCGTAAGCAAAATTATTAATTATTAATTTTCCATTACTAATATAAACAAATTAAACTAAAATGACATGAAAGACAGAAAAATACTTAATATAAAAACTCAAGCTGAAGATGTGTTAAGCAATAAAACTCTGAGTAAATATTTGTTAGATGCTTTACCATTTCCGGCAGTTATTATTAACAAAGAACGGGTATTAATTTATGCAAACAAAAAAGCGGAGAAAATAGACGTACTTACTGGTACGCATTGTTGGGACACCTTCGGAAAACAAGCGTCGATTTCGGAAAACGACAAAATTAAGTTTCATCAAAAAAACGAAATTCTGGCAAAAGAAATAAAATGTACATTTTGCATGGCAAACAAAGCTCTGAAAACACAAATAATAACAAAAAAAGTTACTAAAATCGGTGAAACTCTGTTAGAAATATTCTGGATACCAATAGATGAAAACGCTTTTTTACATTATGGAATTGAGATAACAGAGAAATAATGGAAAACTATTTTATAAATACTGTTGAGTGGCTTAATCGGGCACAAAGAATTGCGGGAATTGGGATTTGGAATCAGGATATTGCAAAGGATACTTTGTGGTGGTCTGATGAAACGTATAGGCTTTTCGGGATAAAACCACAGAGCGAAAAAATGAATTTCGCTAAATTTCTTAAAATGGTTCATTCGGATTATAAAGAAATTGTGGTTTCTGAAACTCGACGTTTATTAGATACGCAAGAAAATCCTTATGTGGCAGAATATAAGATTGTTACCAGAGCTGGCGAGACAAAAATTCTGTGCGAAGAGGCTTCAATAGAATTTGATTCTGATAATAACCCCAAAAGAATTATTGGAATATTGAAAGATGTTACCCAACAAAGAAAAAACAAAGCAGAACTAATTGAAGCCAAAGAAAAGGCAGAAGAAAATGCAATGCGCCTTGAGGTTGCATTGAACTCTTCAAACGAAGGCTTTTTTGATAATGATTTCATTTCAAATACTCATTATTATTCGCCTATATGGAAAAGCATGTTAGGTTACGAAGATGCCGAATTGGAAAATAAATTTTCGACATTCAACGACTTATTACACCCAAAAGATAAGGTCAAGGTTGATGAAATTATTAAAAAGGCATTATCAGAACAATCCAAGGAGTTCAAATATGAGTTCCAAATGAGACATAAAACAGGAAAATGGATTGATATTAAATCTACGGCACGCATATTTTATAACGCTAAAAAAGAAGTTATTCGGGTCATCGGAAAACATGTAGATATTACCGAACAAAAGAAACATAAAAGAGAACTTATTGCCGCCAAGGAAAAAGCCGAAGAAAGTGAATTTATCATAAAAACACAGAACGAAGAGCTGCAAGCAATAAACGAAGAATTATTATCAAGCAATGAAGAGTTAAGAGATTCTAAAGACAAAACTGCAAAAAGTGAAGAAAAACTTAAAGTTTTAATTGATAATATTCCCGGATTGGTTTACAGGGGTTTTTCCGATTTGTCGTTGGAGATAATTAGCGGAAGTATTGAAATATGCGGATATTCTGCCGAGGAGATAATGGCAAAAGAAACAAATTGGTTAAATATTATTCATCCAGAAGATAGAGACAAAATATTTGCAATTGTTTCGGAGTTAGCAAATGAACCGAAAAAAACAATTCAATTTTATCGTATTATAGACAAAAATAATAATATCAGATTTGTTGAAGACCATAAAACCTCTGTTTTTAGTAAAAGAGGTAGATTTCTTAGAATAGACGGAATTGTGTTTGATATTACCGACCGCAAAAAAGCAGAAAAAAAACTAAAAGAAAGTGAGGAGAAATTTAGCAAACTAAGTAACCTTACATTTGAAGGCATATTGATACATAACCAAGGTAAAGCTCTTGAAATAAATCAATCTTTTGCAAAAATACTTGGCTATACTTACAAAGAACTTATTGGTGAGAATATAATCAAAAAAATAGTTCGCAAAAAATACTTGCCTCTTATTCAACAGAATATTAAATTGAATTATGCAAAACCTTATGAAATAGAAGCAATAAAAAAAGATAGTTCATTAATGCCTGTTGAAATAGAATCGCGTAATTTAATTTATGACAATGAAGCCATAAGAGTAACAGCTATAAGAGATATTACCGACCGCAAAAAAGCCGAAAAAGCACTTAAAGACAGCGAAAAAGCACTTAAAGAAGCTCAGGAAATAGCAAAAATAGGAAGTTGGAGTTATGATTTTAACAAGCCAGATGATATCTTTTGGAATGAAAATCTTTGTAATTTACATGGGATAAATTTTAAAGATTTTGACCAAAAAACTGAAACAACTCTTGCCTTTCTTCACCCTGATGATATAGAAAGGGTGCTTAATACTTTCCGAACATTAATAAATAAAAAACAAGCCGTTGAATATGAGAATCGCATTATTACCAAAGATGGAATACTTAAATATGTGCATTGTATTACCAAAATAACGCTTGATGATAATGGTAAATTTATTAAACTAACGGGTACAATACAAGATATTACCGACCGCAAAAAAGCCGAGCAAGCACTAAAAGAAAGTGAAAACCGATTAAAAGCTTTTTCTGATGTAACAAATGAGGCTATCTTTTTCTCGGAAAAAGGAGTCTGTATTGAAGCCAATCTACAGGCAAGCGAACTGTTTGGATATTCGCATAATGAACTATTAGGAATATTTGGAACTGATGTCATTGCACCCCAGAGCAAAGAACTTGTTACGCAAAAACTGCTTTCAAACTACGAAAAACTGCTTTCAAACTACGAAAAACCATACGATGCGATAGCACAAAAAAAAGATGGCACAATGTTTAGTGCCGAATTGCACGGAAAAATGTATTATTACAAAGGCAAAAAAGTCAGAATTACGGCAATAAGAGATATTACCGACCGTAAAAAAGCCGAGCAAGCACTAAAAGAAAGTGAAGCAAAAACGCGACAAATACTAAATACTTTCGAAGACCCTATCTATATTAATGACACCAATTGCAAAATTATTTATGTTAATAAAGCAATGGAAAAATTAATTGGAAAAGATAAAATTGGAACAAAGTGTCATCAATCAATTTATAATTTACAGGAAAGATGTAAATGGTGTGTGTATGACAATCTATTAAAATCGCGTAAACTATTGGCTTATGATATTCAAGTGCCTAATACAGAGCAATATAGATATGTTAGAAATATAATTTTTGACAATAATTCTAAATTAACAATTTATACCGATATTACGGAACGAAAGAAAACAGAACAAAAACTTGTTGAATTAAATGCAACAAAAGACAAGTTTTTTTCTATAATTTCGCACGATTTAAAAAGTTCGTTTTCTTCAGTACTCGGTTTTTCGGAAATGTTGAATAAAAAATTTGAGAAATATGATACAGTAAAACAAAAAACGTATTTAAGCTATATCTACACCGGAATTAAAAACACATATAAACTACTCGAAAATTTGCTTCTTTGGTCGAGAACACAAAGAGGAAATGTTGATTTTAATCCACAAAATGTTGATTTATTTTCGGCAACTAATGAAACTATCGAGGTATTACGTCCACAGGCAAAAAGTAAATTAATAAAACTAAAAAATCAAATCTCTGAAAACATTTTTCTAAAAGCCGATATTGATATGCTTTCAACCGTTATTCGGAATTTAGTTTCAAATGCAATAAAATTTACGCACAAAAAAGGTAGTATTACTATTAATGCCCAAAAAAAACAGCATTTCATAGAAATAGCAATAAAGGATACCGGAGTTGGTATTCCCCCCAAAGTTCTACCAAAACTATTTGACATAAGCAAAAACACTACAACCGAAGGCACTGAAAATGAAACAGGAACAGGTCTTGGTTTAATTCTGTGCAAAGAATTTGTAGAAAAACACGGCGGGAAAATTTGGGTTGAAAGTGAAATAGAAAAAGGTTCATCGTTTATTTTTACGATACCTTACGGAAATGAAAATGCAAATAAGTAGCTCTTTATAACAGAGAAGGCAGTTTAGTATTAAATGTTGATTTGAATTTATCGCGAAAAACAAAAAACAACCGAAAACATTGCTCGAAGAAAAAGAAATATCGAAACATACCGACAAAAAACTCGTTGAATTGTACAAAAACACCGGCAACAATAGCTTGATTGGCGAACTGTATAAACGTTACACGCGATTTGTTTATTTGGTGAGTATAAAGTACTTGCAAGATGATTCGGCGGCAAAAGATGCAGTTATGCAAATTTTTGAGAAACTATTTGTCGATTTAAAAAAACACAAAGTAGAGAATTTCAAATCTTGGCTTCATGTAGTAACAAAAAATCATTGCCTACTTAAAATTCGCGCCGAAAAAAGCTACCACAAAAAGCAGCAAGAGTTCCAAATTGTTGCCGAAAAAAATATGGAAACCACAAATTTTTTGCATCATACAAACGAAGATTCAGATAGCGAGGCAAGATTGAAAAAGCTAGAAACAGCTTTGTTACAGTTGAATGCAAACCAAAAAACCTGCATTGAACTATTCTATTTGCAAAGCAAAAGCTATCAAGAAGTTGCCGACGAAACAAGATTTCCGCTTAAAAAAGTAAAAAGTTACATCCAGAATGGTAAGCGAAATTTAAAAACCATTTTAATAGAAAGTGGAACTTTTAGTGGCTCATTTTTACACTCTGCATTATTATATTGGCTAATTAATTAGTAAAATGAATTTAATAAAGTAAACCATTAAAATTCTTAACTAAAACTAAATCAGGCGTAAGCAAAATTATTAATTATTAATTATTAATTTTCCATTACTTAGCAGCTAAAATGATATAAATAAAAAAATCATGGCAAACACCAAATTATATAGTATTTTCGAACCAACAATATGTCCTTCAGAAACTATTTTGAGGGAATATGCAACAGGAAAATTGTCGCGTCAACAAAATTTCAAGATAGAAAAACACGCCGTCAATTGCGAAATGTGTTCAGATTTAATTGACGGATATTCAATTATTTCTGACAAAAAAAGACTTAATATTATCGAAAACGAACTTAACGAAAAAATTGATGAAAAAATTTATTATCGAAAAAAACGCAGAAATTTTTCATGGCTTTCGAGTAAGTTAGCAATAGCTTCTACCGTAATATTACTCATTGGCTCGGCTCTATTTCTAAACTATTCTATTGACAACAACAGCGAAAAATATTTTGCAGAACACTTTAAACCTATACAAACCAATGAGTTAAGCAAAAAAAACGCGATTATTGAAGAGGAGAATATTCTGGAAGAAAAAACAAGTAAGGCGGAGAACGATGTTTTGCCAGATACCGTTACGTCAGTTGTCGAAAAGACGGAAAAAAAAGATGCACTTCCTTCGGAATTAGAAAATGAAGCCGTCGATAATATAGAAGAAATTATTGACCTTGAAAACGAAGAAGATGAAGTTGCCGCAAATAACGATGATTTACTCGAAGAAACTGTCATAGAAGATATTTCTGATAATTTCAATGAAGGAGAAAACAAAAGCGAAGAATTAAATTTGACACTTACCAAAAAAAGCAAAAAATCGGATAGCCAGCAACGTGCTAAAACAGACGCTATCACTACTATTACTCAGCCCAGTAGAGCGTTAAAAGAGGACGCATCGGCAGCAGGAGCAACATCGACTACTGTTGATTGCGAAATAGCTCTTGATGAATATAGTGCCGAAAACTACGAAGCGTCTGTCGAATATTTCCGTAAGTGTTTGCAAGCAAATCCACATAATACACAGGCACTTCTATTCATCTCAATATCGTATTTAAGTTTAGATGATTCGAAAAAAGCTATACGTAATTTAAAAAAATTGCTTACAATTCCGATTGATGCAAAACTGCGTGTTACTACTAATTGGTATTTGGCTTTAGCATACCTAAAACACGGAAAAAAACGCAAAGCAAAAAAAATACTCCAAATAATAATAGGTTCAGACTCCGAGTATAAAAAGCGGGCAAAAAAATTGCTGAATGACTTATAAAAAGTATTGTTATTAGTAAAATGAATTTAATAAAGTAAG
Source organism: Bacteroidales bacterium (assembly GCA_029934165.1). Classification (GTDB taxonomy): domain Bacteria; phylum Bacteroidota; class Bacteroidia; order Bacteroidales; family JAOZMU01; genus JAOZMU01. The sequence goes on along the minus strand of JAOZMU010000227.1, from coordinate 28 downwards.
CCATTAAAATTCCTAACTAAAACTAAAT
>JAOZMU010000226.1 GCA_029934165.1 Bacteroidales bacterium | reverse complement strand
GCAATACAAAATAAAGCTGTATCCCTTATCAATAAAGAGATACAGTTATTTTTTACCAAAACAAAAACGTGAATTTTATTTGCGTTTTTAAAAAGTAAAAACATATAAGTCCTTTTTTCGTGTTTTCTTATAATCCTCATGTGATTCAAATTGCCCAACTTTGAAAGTTGGTAGCCCAAAAAAAAGACAGTCCGAAAAATTGGACTGTCTTTTTTGTTGGTTTATGCAATTCCGGCGAAGCCCATAAATGCTAACGCTAAAAGACCTGCAACAACAAATGCAATCGGCACGCCTTTCATTCCTTTTGGCACATCGACAAGGTCGAGGTGTTCGCGGAGACCAGCAAACGTTATGAGTGCAACACCAAAACCTATCGCATTTGCGATGGCAAACACAACGCTTTCGAGCATTCCGAAGTTTACATCGTCTGCCGCCAAAATTGCTACTCCAAGAACAGCGCAATTGGTTGTGATGAGCGGAAGAAAAATGCCAAGTGCTTGATACAGAGGCGGGCTAACTTTTTTGAGCATAATCTCAACAAGCTGCACCAGCGACGCAATTACGAGAATAAACGTAATAGTCCGCATATATTGAATTTCGTAAATATCGAGTACATGTTTCTGAATCAGGAATGTAACAATTGTTGCGATAACCATAACAAAGGTTACAGCTCCTGTCATTCCGATAGATGTAGAAACTTTGTTCGACACGCCCAAAAACGGGCAAATTCCGAGAAATTTTGCCAAGATAATGTTATTGACAAAAACTGCTGATATTATTATTAAAATATATTCCATGTCAAATTTATTTTATGGTTATTTCGATTCTGTTTTAGCTTTCAGTCTGTTGATAATTGCAATTAAATATCCTAACGCAATAAACGCACCGGGAGCAAGTACAAAAACTAACATTCCGTCGCCGTTATATATCTGTAAACCAAAGAATTGTCCGCTGCCAAGAACTTCTCTGATAGCTCCGAGAATGGCAAGAGCAAACGTAAAACCAAGCCCCATTCCGAGTCCGTCCAGAGCCGAATCTATGAACGAATTTTTAGATGCAAAAGCTTCTGCACGCCCAAGTATCAGGCAGTTGACAACGATAAGCGGAATAAACAATCCCAAAGCATCAAACAACGACGGCATGTATGCTTGCATCGTCAGCTCGACAATGGTTACAAACGAGGCGATTATGACGATGAAAGACGGGATTCGCACTTTGTCCGGAATGAAGTCTTTTATCATTGCAACAACGATGTTCGACATCAGCAAAACAAACGTTGTTGCCAAGCCCATGCCAACGCCGTTTATGGCTGTTGTTGTTACGCCAAGCATGGGACAAAGCCCTAACAATAAGCTAAATACGGCGTTTTCTTTTATAAAACCTTTTGTAAAAATTTGTGCTCTACTCATTTTTTACCTCCCTTCAAATATGCTTGGTGCGCACGCAAAATTGCATCGCAAAAAGCACGCGATGTAATTGTCGATGCGGTTATTGCGTCTATTTCGCCACCGTCTTTTGTAACTGAAATTTTGTTTGTTGCCGGATTTTTTCCCTCGAATTTTTTGCTCCAATCCGATTTCTTTTTCTCAATTTTATCGCCAAGTCCCGGCGTTTCTTTATGCTCGAGAACAGACGTACTGATAATCGTTCCATCTGGCTTAAAACCAACCATGATAACAAATTCGCCACTAAAGCCAAGCATCGTATTTGTTTTGATTGCCACGCCAATAAGGTTTCCTTTGTCGTCTTTTGCCGGATAACACTCAAGGCTATCAAGGTCTGAAGCAATTTTATACATTTCGGCAATTGGCTTGTTTGCAAACGGAGGCACAATCTTCTTGATGGCTTCCTCTTTTTTCTTCAGCTTTGCCTTGTCTATCGGGACTTTTGTAGCCTTGTAAACAAGTGCCAGCGCCGACGATGCCACCAACGAAACTATAAATAGCGTCAATAACATATTGATAAAAGTAGATTCTTTTTTCGCTGCCATTTTATATGTTTTTAGTTATTTTAAATTATAGTTTATGCTACTTTAACTTCGCCGAAGCGTTTTGGTTTTATGTAATTATTGATGAGCGGTACGAAAGCGTTCATTATCAGAATTGCAAACGAAACTCCCTCAGGATAAGCCCCAAAAACTCTAATAACGACTGTCAGCACACCAATTCCGACTCCAAAAACTATTTGTCCTTTTTGGCTCATCGGCGAAGTAACATAATCTGTTGCCATGAAAAATGCTCCGAGCAAAACTCCACCTGTCAAGATGTGAAACAAAGGGTCTGCAAATTTTTCGGGCGATGCCAAATGCAAAATGCCAGTAAATATAGCTATCGAGCCAAGCACCGAAACAGGAATATGCCATGTGATGATGCCGCGAAACAACATATAAAGACACCCGATGAGCAATGCAAGTCCGGCAACTTCGCCCAGCGAGCCGCCCATTTGTCCGTAGAACATTTGCATGTGCGACGGAATGTTTTGCAAAATATCTGCCATTGGCTCGCCATTGTTTATGCCTTCTTTCATCACGCCAAGCGGTGTTGCGCCTGTTGCTGCGTCGGCATATTCCATCGGGAAATTGCCCGGAAGAGGCCATTTTGTCATTTGCACCGGAAAAGAAATCAGCAAGAAAACACGCCCTACCAATGCGGGATTGAAAGGATTGTTTCCGAGCCCACCAAACGACATTTTTCCCATTCCGATTGCGACCAAAGAACCAATCAGGATAATCCAAATCGGTAAATTACTCGGCACGTTGAAGGCAAGCAGAAGACCTGTTATTATTGCAGAACCATCAATTAGCGAAGGCTCTTTTTTTAATAAATACTTAGTTATTAACCACTCGAAAGCCATCGCCGAGACAACCGACGTGAGTGTTACGATGATTGCGCCAAGCCCGAAAAAATAGAACGACACGAGCATTGCCGGAATCATGGCAACGATAACACCGTACATTAACGAACTGACCGAATCCTTGCCATAATTGTGCGGCGAAGGAGATATTTTCATTAAATTATTCATTATCTGAGTTTATTTGTTTTTAAAAATTAAGACCTTAAATTTAACATCAAGTTGTTAATTATCAAGTGCTTATATTATGCTTTGCGGGCTCTCATAATTTTGCCAACAGCTCCCTTGCCAAGTCGGATATAATCGAGCAAAGCACGATTTGACGGACAAACAAAACTGCACGAGCCACACTCGATACAATCCATAATGCGCTCATTTTCTTCGCGTTCCCACATTTCGCGCTCGGCAAGAGTCATCAAAATATAAGGTTCGAGTCCCATTGGGCAAACAGATACGCATTTTGCGCAGCGAATGCACGCAGCCTGCCGACGACGCGACGACTCGTTGTCGGGCATGATTAAAACTCCCGAAACGCCTTTTGCCATCGGCACTTCGAGGCTATTCAGCGATTTTCCCATCATTGGTCCGCCGCTGATAACTTTTCCGGTGTCTTCGGGCAAACCACCAGCTGCTTCGATTAAGTTGCTGATTGGTACGCCAATACGTGCCATAAAGTTTGATGGTTTTGAAAGCGATTTTCCTGTTACGGTAACTACGCGCTCAAAAAGTGGTTTGTTTTTTTGCACGGCTTCGTACACAGCAAAAGCTGTCCCGACATTATGCACAACTGCCCCAACATCAATAGGTAAGCCACCCGAAGGCACTTCGCGATTCATAACAGCTTTGATGAGCTGCTTTTCGCCACCTTGCGGATATTTAACTTTAAGCCCAACAATTTCAATTCCTTTGAAGGAAGATGCAAGTTTTGTTAAATGAGCGATTGCGTCTGGTTTGTTGTTTTCTATGCCAATTATTGCTCTCGAAACGTTGATGGCTTTCATCTGAATTTCGATTCCGATTAGAATTTCTTCGCCTTTTTCGAGCATCAATCGGTGGTCGGCAGTTAGATACGGCTCACACTCTACTCCGTTGATAACCAGAACTTTCGCAACTTTTCCTTTTGGAATTGAAAGTTTCACGTGCGAAGGAAATGTTGCTCCGCCAAGCCCGACAATGCCAAACTCGTTTATGCGTTTTATAATTTCTTCGGACGACATTGTAAAGTTGCGAATTATCTGCGCGCTGCGGTCGATGTTTTCCATCCATTCGTCGCCTTCAACTTTGATAATCACTGCTTTACGTTTGTAGCCGCTTGTGTCAATTATCGTATTGATTTTTTGCACTACGCCCGAAACAGATGAGTGAATATTTGCCGAGACAAACCCTGCACTTTGCGCAATGAGCTGTCCTACTTTGACTTGGTCGTTTTTTTTCACTATCACGCTCGACGGTGCGCCCATGTGTTGCGAAACAGGAATGCTCACCACATTTGTTGGCGGCACAATTTGTATCGCGCTGTTTGCAGATAGTTTGTTTTCAGGTGGGTGTACTCCGCCTTTGGAAAATGTTTTTGCCACGTTGACCTCCCAGTATTTTAATTATTTTTATTGTCTTATTTACTTATAACAAAGAACAAATTAACTTATATCATATATTGCTGATTTTCAGTTAAATCGTAAATCTTTGTTTCACTATAAAAATCGCAGGGTGCAGATTATTTTTACGCGCCTACTTACTTTCGTCTGTCGGGTTTGTTTTATCAACAGATTTTTTTGCCACTACTTTTGGTTTTGCCACCTCTTTTGCCACTACTGGCTTTTTCTTTTTGGGCGGAAAGTTTATTTCTGCAATAGCATTTGTTGGACAAACATCGACACATTTGCGGCACAGTTTGCATTTATCATAATCAATGTATGCAAGGAAATTTTCTACCACAATTGCATCGAATGGACACACCTTTTGACATTTTTTGCAACCAATACAAGCGACAGCACAACTCTTTTTTGCAACTCCACCTTTTTCTTTATTGATGCAACTGACAAAAATTTTACGGTCTTTCTTGGCTTTTTTACGTAGCTCAAGAATCAACTTCGGGCATGCTTTTACGCAGGCATTACAACCAGTGCATTTTTCGTCGATAATTTCTGGCAATCCTGTTTCTTTGTTTATTGCAATTGCATCAAAATCGCAAGCCACAACGCAGTCGCCAAGACCAAGGCAGCCAAATTCGCAACCTGTGCTTCCGCTGTACAATGCCGAAGCGACTTTGCAATTTTCTGCTCCATCATAAACATTGATGCTCGCGCGGTGTTCTGGACTGCCAGCACAGCGCAAAACAGCCACTTTTGGTGCTTTTGCGATGGCATCTTTTCCTAAGATTTTTGCTATCGTGGCTGTCAAATCGTTACCACCCACGGGGCAATATAAATCGTCCAAAGTGTCGGCTTTGACACACATTTCGGCATAATTTCGGCAGCCCGGATACCCACAACCGCCACAATTTGCGCTGGGCAAAGCGTCTTCTACCTCGTCGATGCGTGGGTCTTCAAAGACCTTAAACTTCTGAGCGGCAGCATACAAAATAGATGCAGCTAAAATGCCAATTGCGCTCACACTCACGATTGTTGCAATGATTATTTGTAATTCTGTCATTAGTAAATAGTTTAGTGTTTATTTTTTGGATTATTAAGCACATTGTGCTATTTATTAAAAAACGTAATGTGTTGATATACAGGTTAATAAAACTAATGTCGATTATCTTTCCGCACATATTTATTTTAGGCTAAATGCAAAGGTTTTTTGTAATTTATCTTTCATAAGATACAATATTAAATAGTATGGAATTAAAGTTGCAAGCCCTAATAAACCAGAAAAAAGGTCGTTTTGAGTAATTTCCATTGCTATAAAAAGCACTACTACAAGAATTACGAATGGTAAAACATAGCCCAAAAACAAGGCACGAAAACCTAACGATTGCTGCATGACAACTTTTACTTTTTGTCCAATTTGGTAGTCTTTGTGAGGGTTTGCAACTTCGAGAAGTTTTTCTTCTGTTTTCGTTGAGAGCAAGAGCCTTTGGCATCGAAGTGTGCGCAAGCAGATTTAGCTAAAATGGTGATGCTAATCTTCTGTGTTGTAATATTCGATATAACGCCTTCATGTTCAATCACTTTTGGCTTTTGCATCGTGGCAGTGTTTTTTATTTTATAATATTAGACTTTGGACAAAAAAATATAAATTAATTAATTATGAAACAATAAAACG
>JAOZMU010000225.1 GCA_029934165.1 Bacteroidales bacterium | reverse complement strand
GGATTTTTGGCGCGGTTTGGCGAGCGACCGATAGGAAGCTCCGCTAAACCGCTTTTGCCAAAAACGCAAGGCACAAGGCAACTACAAGCGGAAAGCCCGCAGCCGCCCTGAAAAAGATGATTGTCATTTTTACCCGCAAAAATACGTATAACACTTTTTTCAATGGAAATTGATTTTTATGAATAAACCCTGCTCATATATGTTGTTTTGACGGAAACAATTTTATTTTTATTATCTTCGCATTCGATTATTGATGAAAGCAAATTTTTTAATGCGCAGGTACTTATCGGCAGGTAAAACCACGCTATTTTGATTGTATTATGATTTTTAATGAGGATATATACTTTCATATACGTACTATGTTTCGGCGGTTGTTTCGAGACCCGTTTTATGCTGTGCTAAATATTGTCGGATTGTCGATTGGGATTGCTACTTCTATTCTGATTTTGTTGTATATTTCAGATGAGCTTTCATTTGATAGGCATCATCAAAATCACGAAAGGATTTTTCGTGTAACTTCCTCTTACACAATTGCTGACGATAATAATAGCAATACGTCTATCGACAAAAATGTTGCACTTTCTGGCATTTTGTTGGGACCGTTGTTGCTGATGGAAAACCCTGAAATACAAACATTTGTCCGATTAATTGATGCTGGCGAAAACTTGTTCAAACATGGAAACGATGAGCATTACGAATCTATGGTTTATTATGTCGATTCGACTATATTTGATGTTTTTCAGCATAAATTTATTTATGGCTCGGCACAGACGGCACTAAAAAAGGCAAATCAAATCATTCTGACACAGAAGGTTGCGGAGAAATTTTTTGGGACGGAGAATCCAATCGGAAAAACGCTTTTAAGAAGTGGAAATCAAGAATTTACTGTTGTTGGCGTTATCGAAAACGTAAAAAAAAGTTCACATCTTCGTTTCGACGTGCTAATCTCTATGTCCACCATAAATGGTTGGCTAAGTGGCAACAACAGCCTCTGGCGATTTAATGCGTTTACTTATATTTTACTAAAAGACCGCCACGATATTTCCAAAGTAGTTGCACGTTTTCCGTCTTTCTATGATAAATATATGTCAGATGCCGGCAAGCGTCTGAAAAGTACTTATGTGGCAGGTTTTCAACCACTTCAAACAATCCACCTTAACTCAAAGCTTGAATGGGACCTTCCGATAGGAAACTGGGTTTATATTTGGGTTTTATCTGCGGTAGCACTTTTTATCCTCGTTGTGGCGGCTATCAATTATATGAATATGGCTACTGCGCGCTCCGCATTACGCACCAGAGAGGTCGGAATACGCAAAGTTATTGGTGCTAGTCGATTTTCATTAATAAGGCTTTTCATCGGCGAATCTGTACTTCTGTCGCTTATTGCAATGATTTTTGGGTTGGGTATTGTTGAATTATCGCTAGATTTCTTCAACCAAATAACAGATAAGCAAATTTGTTTTAGTAAACTATTAGAACCACTTATTGCCTCGAAGGTTCTCGTTATAACTATTTTAGTTGGTTTTTTGGCAGGTAGCTATCCGGCGTTTTATCTCTCCAATATTCTACCAGTTTGGGTACTAAAAGGCGTAACACGTCCGGGCAAGCGTAAAGGTTTACTGCGACGTGTTCTCGTTGTTTTTCAGTTTGTTGTGTCTATTGTAATGATAATTGGGACTATTGCTGTTTCTCAACAACTTGAGTATTTTTTTAGTAAGGATATTGGTTTTAACAAAAAAAATATTTTGGTCTCTCCAATACGCGATACTTCTTTGATAAAACAAATACCTATTTTTCGTAGGGAAATACTCAAAAATGCTGAAATCAAGGCGGTAGCAACATCATCATCGCGACTACCTGACGAGAGAATGAGTCGTAGCGCAAATTTGATAGAGGTTGATAGTCAGATGATTCAGCGTGATGTAAACTATATAACTGTCGATTATTCGTACATTGAGATGATGGGAATTGGCATTTTGGCTGGGCGTGCATTTGTAAAAGATTCTGTCGATGGTAGAAAAAACCATTTTATTATCAACGAGTCGGCAGTTAAAAGTTTCGGGTGGAAAAACAATAAAAATGCCATCGGAAAGTGTATTCAGCTGGGTGTTAATAGTAAAGAGAGTGCTGGGCGTAACGGGTATGTTATTGGTGTAGCTCGCGATTTCAACTATATTTCTCTGCACAGCAAAATAGACCCAATAATTATTGTGCCAACTAGTGCTGCTTTGCCATTGTTGAATATACGTATTTCGGATAAAAACATAAGTAAAACAATGCGCTTTATCGAGCATAAAAGAAAATCTTTTGGCGGAAATATGCCATTTAATTTTCGGTTTTTACACGAGTCTATTACTGGATTTTACTCAACAGAAAGAAAAATGCAAAAAATATTTTCGTACTTTTCCATCTTAACAATTATTGTCTCTTGTTTGGGCGTACTCGGGTTGATTTCATACGTTGCCGAGCGTAGGACTAAAGAAATTGGAATAAGAAAAACTTTAGGCGCATCGGTACGAGGTATAGTATTGTTGTTGTCGAAGGATTTTTTTATTTTGGTTTTTATTTCAAATCTTATTGCTTGGCCAATAGCATATTTTATTATGTACCAATGGTTTGAGATGTTTGCATTTCATACAAAACTTGGAGTTGATGTGTATTTAATATCTGGCGGAATTAGCGTCATTATCACCATCATAGCAGTTGGTTATCAGTCAATTAGGGCGGCTTATGCAAATCCGTCAGATGCGTTAACTACCGAGTAAAATTTCGGGTGTTAATAGAATTTCAAAACATGTATATTCACCCAACGAAGAATTAACTAACAACTTTCCGCCAAATTGTTTTTCAATAATTTCTTTGGATAAATACAACCCCAATCCTGTACCTTCTTCAGCTTTTTTTGTAGTAAAAAATGGCTCGAAAAGCCTATTAATATAAGACTTCTTAATCCCTGTACCGTTATCACGAATGCGAATTAGGATTTCTTTTTTATTCTCCAAAACAATATTCACCGTCAACATTGGATTGAACTCGGCGGTCATTGATTTTGTTTTTTTCATCAGTGCATGAAATGCGTTGGAAAACAGGTTTATAAATACTCTTTGCAGTTCGTTTGGATTGCCCAGCAAATTAATTTCGGGAGCAAAAGAATTTTGTTCAAAGGCAACAGGAAGATGCTTATTTTTAGTCATATAACTATGATATGACAGTTTGTGCGATAGTGAAATAAGTTTTGTTAGCTCAAAATTTTTGTTTTCCAGCTTTTTTTCTGGAGCCTGCGAAAGGGTACTATCTATTGTTGTTTCCAATCGCCGAAAGTGATTGATAATCTTATTGTTATTGCTTAAAAGAATAGAAATTATTTCCGAAAAATCATTACTAAAATCTTTTGGCAATTGCTTCGAGAAATCGTTGATAACAGCCATTAAATCGGATTCAATAATTTCGGTATTGAGACGGGCAAAATTGCCAATAAAATTAGTAGGATTACGAATTTCGTGTACCACAGAATAGAGCAATACTCCTGCATCTGCGAGTTTTTTCTGGCGAAGAATTTGCAATTTCAATCTCTCAACTTCCTGAGTTAAAGCTGTGTATTTATCTTCGTTTGACATAATGGCAAGTTTATATTACAAAAAAACCTGCCATTTCGGACAGGGCTTTGTATTATTTACGATAAACAATCCGAAAACCAACATTGCGGTTCGAGCTTGCCGGGTCGTTTCTCGTCCGGTTTGTACTCCTTGCGTGGTATCCGTGCGTGTCCCATGCTCCGCCGCGCTGGACACGATAATTTTGTCCGTTTGGCGAGTTCCCATTTGGCGTTTGCTTAGTCTCGTAGCTGAAAGAATACTGGTCTTTGCACCATTCCCAAACATTTCCGCTCATGTCATGAAGCCCTAATTCGTTAGCTTGCATCATTCCAACAGGTTGTGGTCCAGAGCCATAAGTTGTTTCAAAATACCACGCAACATCGTCAATTTCGTTACTACCACTGTACAACAAAGATTTTGTTTTAGTACCGCCTCTTGCGGCAAATTCCCATTCTTTTTCATAAGGCAGTCGGAATTTTTTTCCGGTCTTCCGCGCCAACCAAAGTGTGTATGCACCGGCATCTTTCCACGAAACAAAGACCATCGGATAATCGTCTTTCCAGCCCCAAATTGGTGGGTCCGGCATTTTTCGTCCTGTCGAGTCGCAAAATATTTTATATTCTTTTACTGTTATTTCACATTTGCTGATATAGAAATCTTTTACAACGACTTCTATTACTGGCTTTTCGTCGCCATCGCCGTTTTTGCTGCCCATAGAGTATGTTCCGCCTTTGACAAAAACCATTTTTGGCTCTGTTTGTGCATTTGAGCCGCTTGAAATAATGGATAGAAATAATAAGAAGATGAGAAATTGTTTCATTTGTTTAGAAGTTTTTGGTTACGCTACAAATTTAGTAACAATTAACTGATTTTTACGGTTTTTGTTGATATTTTCAGCTTGTTGATTTTCGGCATGTTTCATATAGCTCCAATAAACTTTACACTTTTTTAATGTGTAAACTAAATATGAAACATGCCTAATTGTGGGCAATTTTCAAATTCCTTTCATCAAAAACGAAGGACAAACCTCGGCAAATGTGCTGTTTTATGCCAACACTTTCTACGGAACTACTTATATCACAAAAGACGGCAATATTAAAAAACTTCTCATCGCAAGCATACTTATACTTAGTGAAATTTTCATGGAGCATTTTTTGTGGTTAATAAATTTTGTCCAAAGTCTAATATACAGACAATTATAGAAATTGGATTGTGTTTGTATTCAGATATTTAAACTGGTTTACAAATCAAAAATGCACACTTAAAATCTTAATTATCACAGCAATAAAAACCACTTTAACGGTATTATTACTGTATCATTTTTAAATTCTATTTCATCAATTTTTGTATTGATAATTATTCCGTATCTACATTTTATTTTACTTTTTGTAATCTGTTTTGTTGATTTTTTATTTATTCCTACTTCAAGAAGAACAGGATTTTCGCGTGTGGAAATTATAAAATCCGGATTTTTACTGTCAGAGTAACTTGAAAATGATAGAATTGCATTATCAAAAAAACGTTTCAAATACATTACAACAATATCTTCGTAAAGTCTCGCAACAAATTCTTTATCAATATTGTCATATAATTCTGAAAATAAAGCTAATCTAACGGACGGAGACATAAAAAATGCCTTTTTCTTTTTTGTTAATTTGTTGTCGATTTTACCATGAGGGTATAAAACATTTAGAAGTTCTGCTTTGCCAAGAATTTCAATAGTATCGTTTACTTGTTTTTGCGAAATTCCGAGTCGTCCGCTTAATGTTTGAATATTTATTTCATCGGAAGACGCAAGACGTAATAAAATATTTTTTGCATCATTACTATTTATTTTATCTGTAAGTAACGGAATATCTTCGTAAATTACACGATGATACAAGCTTATTATTTCTTTATGAATAAAATTTATATCTTTATACTTTGCAAAACGAGTAATATTATGATACTTAATATAATTATCAATTAAAATATTTGGATTTTCGAGTTTTTGCAAATAAATATTTATTTCAGAACGTAAATCATCTAAACGCAATTTAATTTGAGATAAGTTTTTTGAATAAAATAAAGCATTTTTTAGGTTTTTCTGAAATTCTTTTTGATTATCAAGTTTAATATTTTTTGTTATTGAAATATATTCTGTAAAATGCAATGGAAATGTTTTTAGTATTAGCATTCTTGTTGCCAAATCTGCTGTTGTTTGTAATAATAGTGCAGAGCTTCCAGTAGCAACTATGTATGAAAAAATAAGTTCATCATAAAAAATTTTCAACGATTTACTCCATTTCGGGTCTGTATGGACTTCATCAAATAAAAAAATAATCTTTTCATTTCTCATTTCTGGATGATTATTTTCAATATGTGCAAAAATATCAAATATGCCATATCCATAACTTGTTAGTGTTTCTACATTGAAATAATATATTTCTTCTTGTTCGTTTTTGTTAAAAGCATATTCTGCTATTTGCCAAAGTAATGTGGTTTTTCCTGTTCCACGTAGCCCAGATAATCCTATCATTCGTGG
>JAOZMU010000224.1 GCA_029934165.1 Bacteroidales bacterium | reverse complement strand
ATCAGCAAATTACAGACATGCAAATAAGTAAAAACTTTTGTATGAGTGCTTATTTCAAGCCTCGACAACAGTATCTTGAAGAGGTTTCCAGAATAAAGACAAGAAAATAAAAACTAAAGACAACAATAATTTCTGTAATTTAGTTTTGCACAACCGACAATTCTCACTTAATTTCGCGCTTTGTCAAATAGTGGCATTTGCCTTTTGCATACCCCAATATTTTTACTCGAACAGAAATTATTATATGGAAGATAACAACAATAAAAACACAATATACTCTGATAATCAACAAGTTAAGGAAGAAAAACCTCAAATAAAATCAATTTCTGGTTTATACAAAAATTGGTTTTTGGACTATGCTTCTTATGTAATTCTCGAAAGAGCAGTTCCGCATTTAACAGACGGATTGAAGCCTGTGCAAAGACGTATCTTGCACGCTATGAAGCGTCTGGACGATGGACGATATAATAAAGTTGCCAATATCATTGGTTATACTATGCAATATCACCCACACGGCGATGCGTCTATTGGCGATGCTCTGGTGCAATTAGGTCAAAAAAACCTGCTTATTGACATGCAAGGAAACTGGGGAAATATACTCACTGGCGATAATGCCGCCGCTCCTCGTTATATCGAAGCGCGTTTGTCAAAATTTGCATTAGATGTTATTTTCAATCCTAAAACCACATACTGGAAACAATCCTACGATGGCAGGAATAAAGAACCGATAAATCTTCCTGTCAAATTTCCGTTGTTGCTTACGCAAGGCGTTGAGGGTATTGCAGTTGGGCTTGCGTCTAAAATTTTGCCCCACAATTTCAACGAGCTGATTGATTGCTCCATTTTGCATCTGCAAGGCAAAAGTTTTGAGATATTTCCCGATTTTTTAACCGGCGGAATGACAGATGTTTCTAAGTATAATGACGGATTGCGTGGCGGAAAAATCCGTGTTCGCGCCCGCCTAACCAAAACCGACAAAAAAACCATTGCCATTACCGAAGTTCCGTTTGGCAAGACGACAGGCTCTCTTATCGACTCAATAATTTCTGCCAACGACAAAGGGAAAATAAAAATTAAACGCATTGACGACAACACAGCCGAAAATGTCGAAATCATTGTCGAGTTAGCCACTGGAATTTCGCCAGACCAAACAATAGACGCATTATATGCTTTTACGGATTGCGAAATTTCTATCTCGCCAAATGCGTGCATAATAAGTAATGAACGCCCAGAATTTATTGGCGTTTCTCAAATTTTGCGCAATTCGGCAGATAATACCATGGTGTTATTGCGTCGTGAGTTGGAAATACGAAGAGATGAACTAAACGAAGACTGGCATTTTTCGTCGTTGGAAAAGATTTTTATCGAAAACCGTATTTATTTAAGCATCGAAGATTGCGAAACTTACGAGTCTATAATTGAGACAATCAACAAAGAATTGCTGCCTTATAAACCAGATTTGCGCCGAGAAGTTACCCGCGAAGACATTATCCGACTGACAGAAATACGCATAAAAAGAATTTCTAAATATGATGCCTTTAAAGCCGAAAAACATCTTTTAAACATTGAAGAAGAGCTTAAAAAGGTGGAATTTCACTTAGCAAATATTGTAGAATACTCAATAAATTATTTCAAAAACATAAAAGAAAAGTACGGAAAAACCTTTCCACGTTGCACAGAAATTCGCAGTTTCGATGTAATTGAGGCTACGCGAGTAGTTGTCAACAACGAAAAAATGTACATAAACCGGACCGACGGATTTATTGGGACATCGTTAAAAAAAGACGAATTTCTGTTCGATTGCTCTGATATTGACGATATTATAGTTTTTCGTCGTAATGGAACATATATGGTTACAAAAGTTAGCTCAAAATCGTTTGTTGGGCAGCATATTTTACATATTGCTGTTTGGCTAAAAAACGACGACCGCACTATTTATAACTCTGTTTATCTTGATGGAAAATCGGGATATGCCTATGCTAAACGTTTTGCTGTCAAGGCAATAACCCGCGATAAAGAATACAATCTTACACAAGGAAAACCAAACTCGCGGTCTCTGTATTTTTCGGCAAATACAAACGGAGAAGCTGAGACACTGAAAGTTACGTTGAAACCACGCCAACGGCTACGCAAACTATTTTTTGAATTTTCGTTTTCCTCTTTGTCAATCAAAGGACGCAGCGCAAACGGTAACATCATGACACGAAACGCGATTCACCGTGTGGTGCTGAAAGAAAAAGGAGAATCTACGCTTGGAGGACGCAAAATTTGGTTCGACCATACTGTACTGAAATTCAATGATGAAGAGCGCGGAACATACATTGATGAATTTCACAGCGGAGAACGCATTATTGTAATAACAAAAAAAGGCGAATATTGCCTGTATCCGATAGATTTATCAATTAGGTTTGAAGAAGACATTGCACGTGTAGAAAAATTTGATGCTCATAAAATTTACTCCGTTGTTTTCTACGATGCTGGTCAAAAATACTACTATTTGAAACGTTTTATTGCCGAAGAAACCGAAAAACCATTAGGAATCATTGGCGCGAACAAAGACTCGACAATGAACTTAGTTCTTGATGAAAAAATGCCTCGAATAAAAGTTGTTTTTGGTGGTCGCGACAAAAATCGTCCTGCCGAAATTATTGATGTTTCAGAGTTTATCGCTGTCAAAGGTTACAAAGCACGTGGAAAACGCTTAACAACTTATAACGTAAATGCTATCAACCGCCTTGACCCAATTGTAACCGAAAGCGAAATTGCGAAATTCGAAGATGAAAAAAAGAAACAACAAGGCGTTCTGTTTGAAGTTTCGAGACCAGAAAGCGAAAAAACATTGTTCGATTAGTGAATTAAGGTCTAAGACCTATTTTTGAAGCGTTTAAGCTGATTATTAGCAACTTAGGTTAATAGTGTAAGCGGAAGAACTTTTGTAAGAAGACTTAGTAACAGTGGTCGAGGGACGACTTCAAGTTGTAGCACCGACAAAGATAATAAAAAAAGTGCAAAGCACTTAGTAACAGTATTTTAAAAAAATATGCAAGAAGAAAAAAAACTGCAACAGGCAGATATTAAAGAGATTAGAACGAGCAAATCTAACTTGCTGAATGGTACGCATATAGACTTTTATGGCGACGATTATTCAACAGAGTTGCACCCAGTGAAATATTATATTCACCTTTTTAACGAAATGTGTTTTGTTTACAACGTGCAAACAACTGTCAATGTTGAGATTATGCTCAAAGAATTGAATAAAAAATACGACCTGACCAACGATAATATTTTATACAAAGAAGAACAAGCAAACAACAATTTTATCGGAAAGGTTGATTATTCAAATTCTAAATATTTAATACAACTTCCGGAGAAAATTCTAATATAAATTTTCAACTATCGCGTAACAATTTTGTATCAACGCGAAAAAAGCTTAGATGACCTAACCGGGATAATCAAAATGATTAAAACATCGAAGCAACGCAAGCGACACAATCGTAAATTTTACATGGTAGCAACTTCTACTCATAGCGAGTTTGGTTTCGATTTACAATCGTTTGATGTTAAGAAGAATAAAATTAAAATAGACGAAAACTACAACGATGATTTTACGCCAATAAACGAACTTGTCAAAACTTTTCTCAAAAAAGACAATAACAACGGATTGTTGCTCCTGCACGGAAAATACGGCACAGGTAAAACAACGTATATCCGTCATCTCATTTCGAGCATAAATAAACGCTTTATATACTTGCCACTCAATCTGATGGATGCAATCAGTTCGCCAAACTTTTTGCCCTTCATTTCGCAATATAAAGACAGCATTCTTATTCTCGAAGATTGCGAAGAACTGCTCATAGCCCGTAGCTCTGGACACAGCGGAAACAACTCGCTTGCAAACCTGCTAAACCTTGGCGATGGGCTACTTTCGGACGCATTGTCGATAAAAATAATATGCACCTTCAATGCCGATTTAAAACAAATCGACAAAGCCATCATGAGAAAAGGACGTTTGATAGCCCGCTACGAATTTAAACCGCTGTCTATCGAAAAAGCTCAACAACTATTCGACAGCATGGAAACCAAAACAACAGCCACAAAACCAATGACTTTAGCAGAAATTTATAACTCCGAGACAGACGATTTTGCACAATCGAGCAAAGAACGAAGCCTCGGATTTGGCGCAAAATAAGCACAAAAACTAATACTAATGTACACAAAAAACCGACATGCTACAAATTCGTAGTATGTCGGTTTTTTTTTGTGTGTTTCGCGGAAAACAATTTTTTAAACTTCCTTGTGTAAACTAAATTTGCACTTTTGTTTCATTTAGTCTAACTTAAAGTCTAAGACCTATTTTTTATGAAACGTTTAAGCTGTGAATTAACAAATTAAGTTAATAAAAAGCGTAAGAACTTTTGTAAGAGTACTTATAAATAATTTAGCACTCTCGTAATTTCAATTAGCTTTATAGAAAAACCAACAAAATTAAGAAGTTGAAACGATATACGCGATATAAAAATCATTATGTGCTTAATATTCAAATAGAAAATTAAAATAGACAAAATCTCGGATGATGTCTGAAAAACATTGGTTCTTTATCACATTATCGGACAGTCAAAAACTTGCACAAAATTTGCGGCAAAGAGACGTTAATTTATTAAATGTAACATAACTTAAATCACTAAAAATGAAGTCAAAAATGAATTCTTTTAAAAATTATTTCAATCTGCGTACTTTGATGCTATTGGTTTTAGCAAGCGCATTGTCCTTTGGTACAGTTAGTTGTAAGGGCAAAAAAGAAGCCCAGCAAAAAGCTATTGCGCACCAGCAAAAAGTTAATAAGGCAAAAAAAACCTTGAATAATTTGCTTGCAGATAACACAAAAAGCTCGGCAGAATTAGAACGGGAGTTAAATAAATTGAAAGCCTTAAACCTTGATGAACAAGATGTTACAGATTTGATTAAGCGTGTAGAAGATAAGATTGAAAAAAAACGAGCGGAGGAAGAAAAGTTAATAAATGCTAAAAAAATTGACGAGGAAGCAAAATTAGCTCTTAACGAACAGCTAGATTTGAATTTCGCGGAAATAATTAGCGCAAGTAATAGCAAAAAATTCTCTGTTGCCAATCAAAAAATTGAGGAGACTATAAATCTTTTCACATCTAAAGACGCTGTGGTTCTGATAATTGTGTACAAAGATAATGTCGATGTTGATTACGATGAGCCGACAACAATAGAAAAATATCTCAACTATTTGAAAGACCAAAAATCGTACAATAAAAAGGTAGAAACATTCAAATTAGCACCGAGCGGAAAGATAGAAGAATTAGAACTTAATAATAAGTAGGAACGTAAAGATAATTGGTATTTTATTGCCTTTAAACCTGAATATCAATGCAATACCATGTGTTAATAAATGAATTAAAAACTTGAACTCAGTATTAATCGAAATTCAAAATAAAAACCATTATTATGATAAATAGAATATTCTGGACAATTGCGTTAATTCTTATCGCATCAACTTCGGTAGTTTACGCACAAGATGGCATGAATCCAAGCCGAAAAAAAGCCATCGACAGTCTTGCTTTAGAAAAAGTGCGCGATTTAAGTAAGTATATAAAAATCATTGGCGACAAAGAGACACCGTGGTCAGAATCAAATCGTGTCATTAACGCAGCCGAAGAGTTATTTATGAAAGGAAGTCAAATAGGTGTTTCACAGCTTGGTACTGAGATAATTAAATACTATATAATTCGCGAATATTTGGAAAAACTAATGCGATTGAATTACGACCGTGTAGAGATTGATTGGTTTAAAATTCAGTATGTTAGCGACCTTGTAAAACAGCCAGACGGAACTTACGTGGGTGTTATTTCGATATATCAAAAATTCCAAGCCTACTCAAATGAAGGCGGCTTGGTATATGAAGACACCACCAAAAAAGATATAACTATCTACGTAAAAAGAAAATCGCAACAAATCGGCGGACGACTCATCGGATTTTGGGACGTTATGCTAGGCGATATTCGCGTGAAAGAAACAAAAAAATAAACTCCTAAGTAATGGAAAATTAATAATTATACTGGAGTGAATTTGGTTTTCGGATTAAATTAATATATTTTCAAACGT
>JAOZMU010000223.1 GCA_029934165.1 Bacteroidales bacterium | reverse complement strand
TAACTGCTAACTGAAATAACTTGCTTAAAATGATTATCATGGATGGATGCTGCGGGTAGCGCAGCATCTGGTAGTGAGAATCGTGAGACCTAATAACAAGAATTATTATTAAGTAAAGAATGTCGTAGCAACACTCTTTTTCTAAACATGATTGATATTGAAAACTTACAGATAAGTAATCGCACGCTCAATAAAAGAAACGATGCCAAGTTATCACAATAGGAATATATAACTGTAATTTTACGATTAACAGATTTGCATAAATCGCAAAGATGAGCATATACACGCCTTATTATATTATAACAAAATAAGTGGAAAAATTAAGGAGAAGGAAGTGTGAAAATTTAATCTTTCGATTGAAAAGCTGAGCTTTTGCTTGATTGTCATCTTTCCTACAAATTAAAATATAATATTTGTATTCTTTTAAAAAATAAAAAAATCTCGGAAATTACTAACTATGCAAACTTATAGATAATATAAAATTAAAATCACAAAAAAGGATTGGTATAATGTTTACTTTTATAATTGTTATAATTTTTTTAGTTATCTTTATATTTTAGCTAAAAAATGGTGAAAAAATCTCGGAAATTGCTAATAATGACAGCTTATAGATAATATTAAATAAAGGAAAATGAAAAATATTTAAAATAATAATAGAAGTAAAAGAGATTGCAGGCATACTTAATATATGCTTATCTGGAGAGATCTTATTATTTCTAAAGAAGCTACAAAAAAGAGTTTTGGAGTTTCATTAGGATAAGCACTATTGCATAAATCGCAAATTTATTTTATATTGTGTAAGTTTTACTATTATTTGACGAATAACATTAATATAACAAAGGAGAATTTTATGAAAAGAAGTATTTTGGTTGCTTATGTATTGTGGTTTTTTCTAGGATATTTTGGAGCTCATCGGTTTTACTGTGGAAAATATATCACTGGGATAATTTGGTTCTGCACTGGTGGTATTTTTGGAATTGGTTGGTTAATAGATATTTTACTTGTCCCTTTTATGGTTCTACAAGATAATGAATAAGTCACAATTAATATATGAAAAATTTATTAAAATTTAATTGTAAATATGAAGGTAAGATAATATGTTTATAATGTCATGAATAAAAAAAGGGGGAATAATGACTCAAGAATTAATTATTGCTATTCCATTAGGAATATGCCTGTCTGCAGCTGTAGGTTTAAAAATATTTTTACCATTTCTAATTACAAGTTTATTTATGAAATTTGGACTTTTTGAAGTAAGTGAAACTTTTCAATTTTTAGGCTCTTGGACTGCTATAATACTTTTAAGTATTGCTACAATAACTGAAATATTATCATATTATATCCCTTATGTTGATAGCTTTTTAGATTCAATAGCGACTCCTGGGGCAACTATTGCAGGAGCAATAATCGCAATGTTAGTTTTGCCTGGAGATTTAGGAATAACAGCAATGTGGGCTATAGGTATTATTGGCGGTGGTTCAACTGCTTTAGCAACACAATCTATAACAAATTTTGCTAGACCTATAGAAAAACCTATACTTCCTACTGGAGGTGCTGTTGCTACAACTGAAGTCATCGGAGCAGCATCAATTCCTGCAATAGTTTTAGCTTCTCCTATTCTTTCAATTATAGCTGCTATTATAATTGTTATATCATTAATATTTCTCATTATATTATTGCTCTTTTTGAAAAGATTATTTAAAAATATTTTTTCTTTCTTTTTCAACATTTTTACTAAATCAAACAAACCACAAGGAGAATTATCATGATAGAAGTTTTAATAGCAGGAATTGCTACAATAGGAATAACTGTACCCATCTGCATTTTGATTATAAATACAAGAAAAACTATAGATAAAACAGGGGATGTAGTAGAAAAGGTTATAGATGAAACAGGAGATACAATCAAGACAACTATTAATAAATCAGGAGATGTTTTAGTTAGTATTACCAATAAAGCCGGAGAAGTTATAACAAATGTTTTCAATTATAAAGATTTAAAACTAGATAATAAAAAAATTAAACAGGAAAATGAAAATTTATATAATAAAATTCTTAAAAATACAATGGAAATTGAACAATTAAAAGCAAGGAGAATAGATGTTAGTGGGACTACAAATATTTTTAAAATAGGATTTATTGAAAGTGAACAAAGTTTTACAAATTTTAAACAAAAATCTTTAAGTAAAAAAGAATTTACTAAAGCTGTAGGAGTGTCTTTAGATTGGGCTCCAGATTGGTTTAAGGAAAAAGCAGGAACAATTTATATAGAAGAAAAAGAATATATTGGAATAATGGAGACTAAATATAAACAAACTTTTGGTATAGATATACAAAAATTACAGTTTCAATTGATTGATCATAAAATATTGATATATGGATTAAATGAAATTGTTAATATGGGAATTCAAGTTGAGAACTCATGTAGAAAAATTGCTGAAATTAGAAAAAAAATAATAGAAAAAGATAAAAAAGAATTATTAAGTTCTGCAATACAACTTGAAAAACAAGACTTGTTGAAATTGCAAGAAGAAAAAGACGAACAAGAAAAAGATGTTCAAGAAATAATTAATAAAAACAATTATTCAAAACAAGTAGAAAAAAGTATAGAGCTTATGACAATGGGTTTTTTGCAGTCGGTTTTTCATAATTCAAAATATGAATTAGAAAAAGCAAACAAACCTTTAAGTGGAAACATTTTTAATTTTAATGAAACCCTAGAAGTTATTAATAATAATCTAAATATACAAATAGAAGATAAACAAAAAAGGATTGAAAATAATAGACTTTTTTTACAACAAGGAGAATAAAATGGAAGATAATTTTAGAGAAGCAACAATTGTAGATGATGAAGATGTTAAAAGACCTGGATTATTTAAAAAGTTATTAGCTATAATCGGGATATTAGTATCAGTAATTTATATTTTAAATCCAACAGCAGGACTAATAGAGATTATTCCAGACAATTTACCTATTGTTGGAAATTTAGATGAAGCATTTTTTGTTTATTTATTATTGGCATGTAGCAAT
Organism: Bacteroidales bacterium; assembly: GCA_029934165.1. Classification (GTDB taxonomy): domain Bacteria; phylum Bacteroidota; class Bacteroidia; order Bacteroidales; family JAOZMU01; genus JAOZMU01. The sequence goes on along the minus strand of JAOZMU010000223.1, from coordinate 3,108 downwards.
ATTTTAGGTTGGAATTTTTTACCTAAGATATTTAACAAAAGTAATAACGCAAATTAGAAATATAAAATTTAAAGGAGTAATATTATGATTTATAAATTAATTTCAAATAGAAAAATACAAATTCTCATATTGTTTATGCTTGCAGAGATTTCTTTATTTGCAGAATTTAAACAACCTAAAAATTCATTAGAAAAATACAATATAATCTTAAAAAAGAGTTGTATTAATCAAGATAAAATAGGAAATAAAAAGCTTGAAAAAGGTGGAGATCCACAAGTTCAAGTTTTAATTAATAAGAAAATAGTTTATGATACTATTAGAAAATTCAAGAATATAACAGGACCATTAAATACATATAATGATAGGTTCTCTTTTAATTATAAACAAGGAGATGAGATTACAGTAAAGCTTATTGATAGAGATTTAGTAGAAGATGATTTGCTTTTTTCTAAAACATCTAGTTCTAAGCATGCAATACAAGAGTTGTTAAATAGTAAGATAGGCAAAGATGGATCTTGGACAGAATTTTCAATCGACAATAGAGCTGGAGTATATCGAGTAAAACTTACTTATTCGTTTATTAGTATAGATGATTTTGAAGCAATAGGAGGAGTTTTTGAAAACAGAAAAATTGCACACGAAACACTTGATTTTTTAGAACTACTTAATAAAAAAGATGGAATTAGTCAAAAAGCAGATGCTTTATATAAAAAGTCTAAGAAAATTTTGGTTCGGAGCATTGAAAAAGGAAATCATAGAATTATTGTATATCAAAATGACAAAAAGATATTCGATACATATCCTAAAACAATAAATAAAGAAGGAGTTGTTTGCAAATGGAATAAATCTTTTGATATTAATTGGAAACCATGCGATAAGATAAAGGTTTGTTTTTATGATATTGATACGACAATGGACGATAATATTTTTTCAAAAGAATCAAATACAAAAAATAGTATAGATATATTTCAAGGAATTCTTTTTGGTGGAGCAAATGGGAATTCTGGTTTAAATTTTTCAATAAAAAAAATAAAATAGGAAAAAGTATTATGATATTACAATTATTAGATATTGGAGGTTCTGGGGTTAAAGCGGTTAAAATATTAGATGTATGTGATATTAACCATCATCTTCACGTGACTCTCTTAGAAAGAGGAATTAAAAATCTTAAATATTTAGATGTATCTGATGCGCTCAATCATTATAAGATAAGCCATTATTCTAATGTTGACTGGAATAATTTTGCACAATGGGCAAGTAGAAAAGGCTTGCTTGATGCAGACTTAATTGGTATTTCATGTGCAGGATTTATCTTACCAGATAAAAAAGTTGAACTTTTTAGCACTGGGGGCTGGCATAATAAAGAAATAGTAAAAGAAATACATGAATATAAACCACATTCCAAGGTGTTTTTAATAAATGATGCAGAGGCACATTTAATGGCACATGATGGATTGAATCAGAATCCTACAATGAGTATTTCTTTAGGGACATCTCTTGGTTTTGCGATAAGCAATAATAATGGAGAAATAATGCGTTCTCTTAATGGGATTAATTATGATCTTGGAGAAATGATTTTACCTACAAGAGCAGAAAATAATAAAGTATGGTGGGCTTTAGGCTCTAGTGGATTACAATCATTACAGAAAACATATGGAAATATTGAAGGCACCAAGCACTTTGGTTCTAGATTAGGATCATTTTTAATTACACTTTGTAGTATTTTCAGACCCACATCTATTGTTTTTAGTGGTGGTATTACTGCAAGTTGTTGGGAAGCATTTAAAGTACCAATGGAAACAGAATTTAATACTCAAAAACCAAGCTGGTTGAATTCTGTAACATTTTCAAAGTCTCCATATAGTGATAATGCTGCTCTAATAGGAATTGGTAATTATGTTAAAAAGCATTTTTAAAAAGTAATCAAGGAAAAATGATTGATTGGAATTATTAGAAACTGATACTAATTTTGATGAAATTAACGAAAAGGAGTTCTCATAGGTACTAATGAGAACTCGCAAATATTATTAATAATAAACATTTAATTGAAAATATAGCAATGTTTTACGACAAAATATTATCAAATCAGAATACTCCTTTTTTGCGACTTGAGCAAAAAAATACATAAATCGTAAAATTTTTTGACTTCATTGTAAGAATAATAAGTTATTTACGAATATAGATAATATAAACTTGATGGTGTTTAGAAGTAAATATAGAATTTAATAATATAACAAATTAAATATAAAAAAAGGAGAATGAAAAATGGCTAAAGTAACAGCAGAAGTAACAGAGGTTGCAGACATTATAAATATGTTTGTATCTGGAGTAAATTTAACAGAAGAGCATGGGAAACTTGTTGTTTCTAAAGAAGCTGCAGATAAGAGTTTTAAATTTACATTAGGACAGGCACAATTACAAGGTTCTGAATTTACAAGTAATAAATTAAAAGATAAAACTGTTCATTTAGATTGGGTTGAAATTAAAGAAGGCAGTACAAATGTTAGCATGAGAATTAGTTAATATGAAAATTACATTAGATAATAATGATATTCAAGTTATCAAAGATTTTGCACCTAAGATTTTAAACATAAATTTAAATAATAATAATATATCTATTAAAGCTAAAGTAGTAGTTCAGAAAGAGCAAAAGGAACCATGCAATGGTGTTTTGAATTGGTTTAAGAGTGCTGGTAAAGTTATAGTAGAAAATGCTTTAAAAATCACTAGTTTAAATGAAGTTGATATTGATATAAGTAATTTATCTGGAGACGGTGATTGTATTACTTGTAAATTTGATGTAAAAAATACAGGAGCAGGTGTTGCAGTATGGTTTTTAGAGAAAATAGATTCTTATATTTGGCAAATTATTCCTAAAAAAATAAATTTCATTAAATTAATATCAGATAATCAATTCCAGATTAATTGTAATGAAATGCAGTTTTTAAAAGATCAAAAGATTAAAGTCTCAATAAATGAAGCAAAGATTATCAATAGTAATTTAGAACTTGATTTAATTTGTAGGAATTTATAACTTTAGTGTGCTGATGTTATCAAACTTGCTTTCAACACCCTTTTTTCTTAAAATATTGCATAATTAAAATATTG
>JAOZMU010000013.1 GCA_029934165.1 Bacteroidales bacterium | reverse complement strand
TTTTTCAAATTTATTATTTTTAACTCTAAATTTATTATTGTCCAAAGTCTAAATTTGAATAAGAAGGCTTTAAAATAAACTGTAATAAATTAAGAACCAGTAAGATATGTTTATTGATAAAGCTGGTTTTGTAATTCGTTTTTTCTGTAATAGATTGTAAATTATTAGTAATTAACATAGATTAGTATTTTTTAACCTAAAATTTTAAAGTTATGGGACGAACCATACATATTTTGGGGCTTTTTATTTTTTGTATGCACTTGTTGCTGCCAAAAATAACGGAAGCCGAAGGAACAAGAGAGCTGGTGGGTAGCTCTGGAGAAACCCACAGATGCGCTTTGTCAATTAGGGCAGGTGGTCAATACGGTGTTAGTGCCGCATACGATGGACCTATTGATGAGCGTGTAAATATTTATATAGCTAATCCAGAAGATGAGATTATCTATATGGGGTTTAGTAAGCTAAGTAGCAAACCAGTTGAATTTCAAATAAAAGATCCTAACGGAAATGTTGTTTACACTAACGAAATTAACAACGCTAATATTACAGAGCAGAATTTTGAGAAGTTCAAAATAGGTCCGAACACAATTTATTCTGGAGGTTATGACCCTTCGAACTTTACTTTTGACCTTAGTAATCAGGGACTTCCTGCTGGAAATTATAATATTGAATTCAGAGATAAAAATAATCCTAATGGAAGGATAAAAATTTGGTACTGGGATATTACCGTAGCAAATGCAAGTACAAATGCTGACTTGAAAGGTCGAGTTTGGTCTAAGAGGTGGTCTTTGCATCAACAGAATACTCATGCTAAATATTCGTTTGAAGGAGCATTTTATGCTTATGCAACTAATTATGATGATGCAGACGAGGGTTTTGTAACAAAGCTTGATTTTGCAGATTCTGGTTTTCGTCCTTGGGCATTTGTTATGGCTTACAACAGAACAGGTCCGGGAACAAGTGGGGACTTGGCTGAGGATTTAAAATCTGTTTTGAAAAGAGGTTCTGTAAATCCGGAATTTCCTGTGTTTTTGAATAATCCTGATGAAACTATCTGGCCAAGTGGCGAGTTTGGGGATTTTGCTACTGCACCTGAGATTAAACGGTGTGGCGCACACGATTTTTATTTTAATTTGTCTGCAACAAAACCGGGCACATATCAAATTCTATTGAACTTAGACCCGAAAACATGGGATTATGACGAGGGTACTTCTGATAGATATTTTATTTTTGATATTGTTCCCGAGCCAGGCGAGGAAGCTCCTTACGAAAGAGAATATTATTGGGATGGAAAAGATGGTTTTGGCGATTATGTTGAAGTTGACGAAGAATTAAATATTCTTTTCGCTTACTCTGATGGTGTTTTGCATTTTCCTATTTACGATGCCGAATACAACGCAAATGGTTTTGCCGTTGAGCAAATTCGTCCAACATCAACCTATCCTTTGCTTCTTCTTTGGGACGATTCGAACTTAACCGATGGAAACACCTTTCCTATAAAGGGCGACCCATCTTCTGTTGACCAAAAAGTGGAGTTGACGGGTGTTTTTCCTCCTGGTCATGTTTGGGATAACTATACAAATAATAATGACGTAGGTTATGGTAATAAAAATACGATAAATACGTTTTGGTACACTTATAGAGTTGCACATCCTCAGTTTAATTACGAGGTGTCGGATTTTGTTGCCTTAGAGGCTGGTGCGCCAAAAGACTTGTGCGGATTGCCTTATGAGGTTGTTCTCTCTGATGCTGATTCGACAACAGTTTCTCCTGGTAGATTCAGCCCTGTCATTGGTTGGACATCATCAGGTAATGGGACGTTTTCTGCTGACGATGCTTTAAATCCCACTTATTACGCAAGTCCTGATGACATTGCGAGCGGACAAGTAACTTTACGTGTCCAAGTTGACATGTGTTCAGATGTTTACGATGAAGTAGTTATTCGCTTTTTCGACCCTGTAAGTACAGCCCTTTCTGTTTCTGACCCCGCCTTATGCCCAGGTGGAACAGCAGATATTGAAATGTCAAATTCTGAAGAAGGTGTTAATTATCAATTATACAAAGTTTCTGACAATTCGTCTGTTGGCGCAATGCAAGTAGGTACTGGCGGAATCCTTACCTTCTCAGTTTCTCCATCTGAAGCTACCGATTATAAAGTTGGCGGCTCACACGCAAATTCCACATGTGTGGCATCAATGATTGACCTTGGCGTAGTTACGATTGGTAATCTTCCCGATTTGACACTTGCAATTAGCAGCCCAGAAATTTGTGTCGGAGAAAATGCTTCGATAACACTGACAGGTTCGCAAAATGGAGTTTCGTATCAATTGCGTCTGAATGATGATGATAGCGATGTTGGAACTGCTGTTGCTGGAAATGATGGGGATATTAGTTTTTCTGTTTCTCCTTCCTCGAATACAATATATAATGTATTTGCTACAAATTCTACTAGCGGTTGTGGCGATGAATTAACCAATTTATCTACTGTTTCAGTACATTCAAGTCCTGATAACAGCTTTACTGTCAGTGATGAAGATATTTGTCTTGGAAACACGGCAACTGTTACTGTCAGTGATAGCGAAGATGGATTTTCGTATGTCTTGAAAGACAACGGCGGAACAACTGTTGCAGGTCCAATTATTGGAGTTGCTGGTAACACAATAAATTTTGAGCTTACTCCAGCTTCAAGCGGACAGTTTACTGTTTTTGTTACTAATTCGTATAATTGCTCAGTTGAGTTAGTTGACAAAGCGGATATTAACATTCTGAGCGCGCCAGACGATTCTTATGCGGTGGGTGATGCTTCTGCGTGCCTTGGTGATGCTTTAAGCGTAACCGTTGCAAATTCGCAAACCCAAGTAAATTATTACTTGCAAAACTCGCAAAATGTAAACGTTTCGGGTCCTATTTCTGGTACTGATAATCAAGCCATTGAGTTTACTTTCGAGCCAACTGCTGACGGAAATTATCATGTTTTTGCAGAAAACTCGCAAACAAATTGCAGTGTAGTTCTTACTGATGTTGCAGTAGTTTCTATCAATGACAAGCCAAACGACACGTATGCAGTTTCCGACCCTTCTGTTTGTAGTGGTGGACAGGTAACAATTCAAGTCGATGGTTCGGAGAGTGGAATTTCTTATATTCTACGCGACCCTTCTGACGCAACTGTTACCGAAGCCGGAACAGCAACTGGCGATGGTAATGCGTTTTCGTTTACCTTCACTCCGACAGAAAGTGGAACATATAATGTTTATGCCGAAGGTTCGAGCGCAGCATGTAGCCAAGAATTGATAGACAAAGCAAATGTTGTCGTAAATTCTGCTCCTTCCCTATCTTTGTCTGTTAATGGCGATGAAGTATGTGAGAATGACGGAGTTGCAACAGTTGTTATTTCTCCTTCTGAGGCAGGTGTAAATTATACCCTAAAAAATTCTACTGATGATGTTGTTGGCGGTCCTGTTGCAGGCACCGAAGGCAGCTCAATAAATTTATCTCTTAATACGCCTGTTGCAGGAGTTTATACTGTTACTGCAACTAACCCAACAACAGGTTGTTATGGCGAATTGACAAATACAGCAACTATTACTGTTAATGATGAACCAACTTCTACTTTGTCAGTTAGCGATGCCGAAATCTGCTTAGGCGAAGAGGCAACAATAACAGTAACTGGCTCTGAAAATACTATTCTTTATCAATTAATTCATATAGAAGCAGTTGTTGGAGAATCTACTGGAAATGGAGGTGCTATTTCATTTACCGTAAGTCCAAGTGAGACAACTGAGTATTATGTATTAGCAAAAAATACTGTTACCTCTTGTTCTACATCATTAGATGATAGACCTGTTGTAACAGTTAATAGCTTGCCAAACAGTTCTTTCACTGTTGGCGACCCAGAAGTATGTGCTGGCGAGTCTGTTACAGTTTCTGTAAGTGGTTCTGAATCTGGCGTGGATTATATCATACGCGATGCGTCAAATGTTCAGGTTGCGACAACAAGTGCTGTTGCCGGAACAGGTTCAGAAATTGGTTTTACATTTACTCCTGTTGCAAGCGGAACATATAATATACTTGCAACTAACTCTACAACTGGTTGTTCAGCTCGCTTTGATGATTTAGCAGTAGTTTCCGTAAACCCAACTCCGGCGATAAACCTTGCTGTTGCAGACGAAGATGTTTGCTTGGGCAGCGAAGCCGAAATAGTAGTTTCGGGAAGCATAACTGGCGTTTCTTACCAACTTAGAAATGATTTGGACGATAGTAATATTGGTTCTGCCTTATCAGGCAACGGAACAACTCTAACGTTTACTGTTTCGCCTGCTGTTAATACGACATATAATATATATGCTACAAGTAGCGGAAATAGCTGTGGCGCAGAACTTACTAACATGGCTACTGTCAATGTTTTAAGTGTTCCAAATATTGCTTTGGCAATTGATGACCCAACGATTTGTTCTGGCGCAAATGCCACAATAACTTTAACAGGTTCGGAATCTGGTGTAACTTATCAACTAAGAGAAAATTCTGACAATGTAAATGTCGGTGGTTCTGTTGCAGGAGATGGTTCGGCTATTAACTTTTCTCTAACACCTTTGTCTTCAGGCACATATAATGTATTAGCAACTAATGACGTTACAAATTGTAGTTTGCAAATAACTGATTTATCGCAAGTTACTGTTAATGCTTTACCTTCTGATGTCATTACAGTTAGCGACCCCTCTGTTTGTAACGGTGGAAACGCAACAATAGAATTAGATAACTCGGAAAATGGCGTAGATTATGTTCTTAAAGATGCTGTTAATGCGACAGTTGGAACAGAAAGTGGGACAGGCAGTGCTATTGATTTCACCGTTTCACCTACAATCACATCTAACTATACAATTGTTGCAACCAACTCAACAACAACCTGTTCTACAACATTGAGCGATGGAGCAACAGTTACAGTTTACTCGCAACCTTCTAGTGCATTAACTGTTTCTGACCCAACTGTTTGTTACGGTAGCGATGCAACTGTTTCAGTTAGCGGTTCGGAAGCTGGTTTTTCATATATTGTTCGTGATGCCTCTAACAACACCGTTGCAGGTCCACTAACAGGAGATGGGAGTACGCTAGATTTCACTGTAAGTGCTACATCTACAACTACTTATAATGTTTTGGCTTATACTTCAAATTGTGAAATACAACAAGCCGATGATGCAGTTATTACTGTTAATGCGTTACCGTCTAATTCATTAGATGTAAGTGATGATATTATCTGTAATGGTGCAACTGCCAACATTGTTGTTTCTAATACTGTTTCAGGAATTTCTTATCAATTACATTTGGATTCTGATGATTCAAATGTCGGAAGTTCGCAAGACGGAAATGGTGGAGACCTTACATTTACCTATACGCCTAACACTACAACAAATTATCATATACTTGCAACAAATTCCACTTCTGGCTGTTCTGTCGAATTGGCAGATAAACCAAGTGTTACTGTTAACAGTTTGCCAAGTAATACTTTATCTGTTTCTGACGATGCCATTTGTAACGGCGCGACAGCATCTGTTGTTGTGAGCGGAACAGCGGCAAATGTAACTTATACCTTACGTTTAAATGCTGATGATTCAGATGTTGCTACTCAATCAAGTGTAGGTGGAAATATTACCTTCAATGTAACCCCTACGAGTACAACTGTATATAATGTTTTGGCTCATGATAATACCACATTATGTTCAAACGAGCTTACAGATTTATCTACTGTTACCGTGAATGCTTTGCCAGCGACGAATCTAACTGTCAATGAGGCAGAGGTTTGCGAAGGCACAACTGCTGGTATCGTTGTAAATGGTTCTGTTTCTGGTGTAAATTATCAATTGAGATTAAACTCAGATGATAGTAATGTAGGTAGTGCAGTTGCTGGAAACAATGGCAACATTACATTCAATGTAACACCCGCAACAACAACAGTTTATAATGTACTCGCTACTAATGGAACTGGCTGTAAAGCAGAATTAACAGATTTATCGACAGTTACAATTAATGCTCTACCAACAGCTTCGTTATCAGTTTCTGATGACGCAATTTGTAATGGTGCTGCAGCAACAATAACAGTTTATGGTTCTCAAACAGGAGTTACTTATCAACTTCGATTAGAATCTGATGATTCAAATGTTGGTGCGTCTGTAGCTGGAGATGGTGGAAATATTGAATTTACTCCAAGTCCTACTTCTCTAACAACTTATAATGTTTATGCAACTAACAGCTCATCTTCTTGTGGTGCAGAATTGGCAGATAAACCTACTGTTACTGTAACTAATCTACCAGAAGAAAAATCTGTTACAGATGACGCTATTTGTATAGGTTCTACAGCGACAATTGAGGTTGCTTCTTCAGAAAGTGGTGTGAATTATCAGTTAAGAAAAACTGATGACACTCCTGTTTCTCAGTATATTGCCGGAACAGGTGGCACAATCAGTTTTGAAGTAGCACCAAGTTCAGCCACCACTTACAATGTTTATGCTGAAAATGCAACTGCTGGTTGTAGTAAAAACCTTGCAGACCAAGCAGATGTAACTATTAATCCAATACCAATAACTTCTGTGATAACAGGAACAGCTTCGACAGGATGTAATTCAAGTAGTATAGGATACAGTGTAACAAATACTACTGGTTCTACTTATGCTTGGACAGTACCTTCAGATGCTACAATTGCAACCGGGGCAGGAACTAGTGCTATAACTGTAAACTTTGGTGAAAACGGTGGTTTTATTTCAGTTATCGAAACCAATACTAATGGTTGTGTCGGTAATGTAGTAAACTTTGGTGTCGATGTTACAGGTTGCGGAATTGTTGCTGATTTCCAAGGCGATGATTTAGGTGTTTGTGTTGGAGAACCTGTTGTTTTCCAAGATTTATCTATATTAACCACTGGAGCAACACTTTACGAATGGAGTTTTGGTGATGGTTCATCTCCATCTTCGGCTACAGTAACTGGTAATTCAGGTGGTGCGCCTCATACAATTACATATTATACAGCAGGCTCAAAAACAGTAGAACTTACTGTAACAGAAGGAGCTACTGATACAGAAACAAAAGCTAATTATATAACAGTTTATAGTTATCCAAGTTCTTCGTTGTCTGTTACAGGCGATGATATTTGTCCTGACGAAACAGGTACGATAACAGTATTAAGCTCTGTTTCAGGTGTTTCATATCAGTTGAGACTTGAAAGCGATGACACTAATGTTGGTGTTGCAGTTGTTAGCACTGGCGGAAATATTACTTTCGCTGTTGAGCCTTCTTCAACAACTACCTATAATGTTTTGGCAACAAAAGATGATTGTGGCGTTGAACTGAATGACAAACCAGTTGTGGTTGTAAATAGTTTACCTACAAACTCTTATACTGTTGGAGACCCTGAAGTTTGTGATGGTAGCCAAGCAATAGTTGTTGTAAGCAATTCTCAAAACAATGTACAATATAGTTTGATTGATGCTACGGATGCAGTTGTTGCTGGTCCTACTGGTGGCGTTGATAGTCAATCTATGCTCTTGTCTTTCACACCTACTGTAAGTGGAACTTTCCGAGTTCTTGCAAATAACATTTCAACAGGTTGTCAATCGTATATGACTGATGTCTCTGAAGTTACAGTCAATTCTCTTCCTACTACTGTCTTAACTGTTACAGACCCAGCCGTTTGTAACGGCGATGCAGCAACAATAGTTGTAAGAAATTCAATTGCTGGTGTTACTTATGCACTTCGTACAGATGCCAATGATGTTATCGTTTCTAGTGTTTCTAGTACAGGTGGCGATATTACGTTTGACGTTTCGCCTACGGTAAGCACTGATTATAATGTGTTTGCAACCAATAACACAACAACTTGTTCGGCAGAACTTTCGGATAAAGCAAATGTTACAATTAATGCTTTGCCAAATTCAGGTTTAGTTGTAAATAGTTTACCAACAGCAATTTGCATTGGTTCAAACAGCGAAATAACTGTCTTTTCTTCGACAATCGGCGTAACATACAGCCTATTGCTTGATTCTGACAATAGTGTTATTGCTAGTACATTAGGTACTAATAGCAACTTATCTTGGGATGTAAGCCCAACAGCTACAACTGGTTATAAGGTGAGAGCTGTAAACAACACGACACAATGTGTTAGCATGTTAGACGATGAAGTAACCATTACGGTTAATTCTTTGCCAACTACCGATTTAACTGTTTCTGACCCTGTTGCTTGTGATGGCAATGTAGCTACAATTTCTGTCTCTGGCACGCAAAATGGCGTAAGCTATCAATTGCGCGATGGTGGAAATGCTTCCGTTGGAAATGCAGTAATGGGTAATGGTGGCGATATTTTCTTCACTGTAAATACTTCTACTACCGCTGTTTATAATGTTCTGGCAACTCGCGAAAGTACTGCATGTGCTGCACCACTTTCCGACTTAGCAAATGTTACCATAAACTCTTTACCAACAAATACATTAACAGTTTCTGGCGATGTTATTTGTAATGGTGGCACAGGAGCCGTAACTATTTTAGGAACACAATCTGGCGTAACTTACGATTTACGTGTCGATGCAACAAACGATGTTTTAAGCAGTATTTCTAGTACTGGAGGTAATGTGAGTTACAATGTAACCCCTTTATCTACAACTGTTTATAATATTTTAGCAACAAATAACTCTACTGGTTGTGTTGTTGAACTTGCTAATCAAGCAACTGTAACGGTAAACGATTTACCAAATCGCACATTGATTGTTGATGACCCAACAATTTGTAATGGTTCTGGTGGTTCGATAACTGTTTTCTCTAGCGAGAATAGTGTTGATTATAAATTATATAAAAACAGCGATAACAGCTTGATAGCTACTATTTCAGGAACAGGAAATGACATTAATTTCACTGTTTCGCCAACTGTATCTACTACATATTATGTAAAAGCAATAGATGATAATACGTCTTGTGATGTTCAATTATCTGACAAAGCTATGGTAACAGTTAACTCATTGCCTAGTAATTCGTTATCTGTTTCTGAAGATGTAATTTGTGTTGGCGATTATGCCACAGTTGTTGTAAGTAATACACAACTTGGATTGACGTATCAGCTTCGTTTAGAGACTGATAATACCATCGTAAATTCTTCTTCTAGTACTGGCGGTAACGTATCTTTCAGCATTAACCCAGTTTCTACGACAGAATATAATGTCTTTGCTGTAAATAATGCTACTGGATGTTCGACAGAATTGACAGACAAGACAGAAGTTACTGTTAATGTACTTCCAAATAACTCGTTATCTGTTTCTGATGATGTAATTTGTGTTGGAGTGACAGGTGAAGTTGTTGTTTCAAATTCTCAGAGTGGTGTTGTTTATCAACTTCGTAGAAGTGCTGATAATAGCATGGTTAGCTCCTTGAATGGAAATGGCGGAAGTCTCACATTTAGCGATGCTCCATCTACCTCTACGTCTTACAATGTTTTAGCAACAAATAGTACTACTGGATGTAGCACTCAATTAGTTAATTCGACAACAATTACAGTTAATCCTTTACCAAATAAATACTTATCAGTTACCGACCCTGCTATTTGCGCTGGCGAAAATGTAACCGTAACTATTGGTAACACAGCAACTGGAATTGAGTATATTTTACGTAACTCTTCAGATGTTCAAGTCGTTGGTACAACTACACAGAACGGAAGTAATGGTAATCCTGTTAGTTTTACATTTATGGCATTTGCAAGCGGAGTTTACAATGTGCTTGCCACAAATTCAATAACTGGTTGTAATGCAGAATTACTGGATAAATCTAATGTTACTATAAACGCCTTGCCAATTGGCAGTTATGCTGTTTCTGACCCAGAGATTTGTTATGGTGAAACAGCTACCGTAACAGTTGCAAACTCACAAACAGGTGTTAACTATGTTATTGTAAATGACTTAGATAATCAAGTAACAGGAACAGGAGTTGTAAACGGAGTAAACGGAAACGCAATTAGTTTCACTTTCATTCCAGACGCATCTGCAACATTCACAATAATAGCAACAAATTCTATTTCTGGATGTGAAACTGTTATGACAGATGTAGCAAACGTTGTTGTAAATGCACTACCAAATATTGATTTATTAGTAAGCGACCCAATCGCTTGTCTTGGTGCTGCCGTAATTGTTACTGTAAGTAACACTCAAACAGGAATAAATTACACAATAAGAGATGCTTCTGATACTCAGGTTATTGGAACGGGCGTACAAGCAGGAAACGATGGAAATAGCGTTGGTTTCAACTTTACTCCAGCCACGACAGGCACTTATAGTATTTTAGCTGCTAATGCAATAACAGGTTGTAATGTAACCCTTGATGACAATGCAGTAGTTTCTGTAAACGCCTTGCCAAATAATAATTATGATGTAACAGACCCAACAATTTGTCTTGGCGAAGAAGCAACAATATTTGTTGTAAACTCGCAAAGCAATGTTAGTTATACGTTGCGTGATGCCTCGGATAATACTGTTGCTGGTCCAATAAGCGGAATAAGCGGAAATGCAGTTCGTTTTACGATTTCGCCAACAGCAGACGGTGTGTATAATGTACTTGCCTCTAATGTAGCTAATTGTAGTGCCGAGTTGACAAACAAAGCAGATGTAACAGTAAATGCTTTACCATTTGACAACTTAGTAGTTAGCGATGATGAGATTTGCTATGGCGATGTAGCTTCTTTCGTTGTTGGTAATTCTCAATCTGGCGTAGAATACTCATTGAAAAACAATTTAAGTCAAATTATTGCTGGTCCTATTGCAGGAAATAATACAGATATTGAATTTTCAATCTCTTCATTAGTAACCCAGACTTATAGTGTTTATGCAACAAACCTAACAACAGGCTGTAATAACACGTTAGTAGATTTGGCAGATGTTGTAGTAAATGCACTACCAAACGGTAGCTTAACATTAAGCGACCCTGTTGTTTGTGCTGGCGAAGATGCAGATATTATTTTAAGCAATTCTGAAAGCGGAATTTCCTATCAATTGCGTCTTGATGCTGATGATTCAGAAGTAGAGACACAAACAGGAGATGGAAACAACCTTACATTTACTGTAAATCTTTCTACAACAGTTGTTTATAATATGCTTGCCCTTAATTCAGCAACAGGTTGTCAAGTGCAGCTTTCAGATAAATCTATTGTAACGGTACGTCCGTTGCCAAATATTGATTTGGAAGTTACCGACCCTGTAATATGTTTGAATGATAATGCAGAAATCTCAGTAAGAAATACTCAATCGGGATTTACTTATCAATTGCGTGATAATTCAAATGATAATCTTGTTGGAACTACTGTAAGTACTGGTGGAGTAATTCAATTTACCATTAGTCCTACAACTACTACGGATTATAATGTATTAGCGATAAACAACTCAACTTTATGTAGTGCCCAAATGACGGACTTAGCTAGCGTAACAGTAAATGATTTGCCAACAGCAGATTTAACTGTTACTGGCGATGAAATTTGTTATGGCGAAATAGCTTCGGTTGTAATTTCGAATACTCAAACTGGCGTAGATTATCTATTAAGAAAAGATAATGACAATTCTGTTGCTGCGAATACAATTGCCGGCACAGGAACCGACCTGACATTTGAATTTAGCCCAATTGCTACAACTAATTACAATGTTTTAGCAACAAATACTATTACAGGTTGTTATGCAGAATTAGATAATTTGGTTAGTGTTACTGTTAATGCACTACCAAACGCAGCTCTTACTGTTACTGACCCTGAGTTTTGTGAAGGTGATGGTGGCGATATTGCAGTAAATAATTCTCAATCCGGCGTTACTTATCAATTACAATTGAATGACGATGATACTCCTGTCGGAACGGCAGTTGCAGGAACCGGTGGAACAATTACATATACTGTAAATCCAACAAAAACAACTGTTTATAATGTTGTTGCAACCAACGATGTTACCAACTGCATCAGCGAAATGGACGATTTAGCTATCGTAACCGTAAATGTGCGTCCAAACGTTGAGTTAGAAGTAACTGACCTTATTATTTGTGATACCGAATCGGGACTAATAGCTGTCGAGGCTTCTCAAGAAGGAGTAACATATCAGTTACGTCTCAATAGCGATAATACTATCGTAAGCACCGTTGTAAGTACTGGTGGCGACTTGACATTTGAAGTTTTGCCTACCGAAACTACGGTGTATAACGTAAATGCTTTCTATGCAAACTCAGGTTGTGAAAATCAGTTGAATGATATTACAACAGTTACTGTCAATGATTTACCATCGGCTTCGATTGTTGTCAGCGACCCAACAATTTGTAATGGCAACGAAGCAACCGTACTACTTTCGGCAACAGAAGATGGTATAACGTATGAAGTTTATGAAGATGGCGCTCAGTTTCCTTTCGAGGTTATTTCTAGCGTTGGTGCCGATTTAACTTTTGGTGTATCACCTACTGAATCTATCGTTTACACATTGATTGCAATCAATAATTCTACATTCTGTCAGGTTGATTTATTAGACCAAGCCAGTATTACTGTTAATCCGCTACCTAACGTAGCTTTAACTGTCGATGACCCAGTTATTTGTGCCGGCGAAACAGCAGTTATTACTCTAACAGGCTCCGAAAATGATATATCTTATCAATTACGCGATAATACTGACGACACAAATGTAGGAACGGCAGTTTCGGGAACAGGTAACGACATAACATTTAATGTTACTCCTGACGAAACTATTACCTATAATGTATTGGCTATCAATGGTATAACTTTATGCCAGGCGCAACAAAGCGATTTAGCAGACGTAACGGTAAATGATTTACCAGAACTTTATACCTTTAGTGGCGAAGATACTTATTGCGACAACACTTCAGGTGTAACCTTGTCTTTGGCTTCTTCGCAGTCAGGTATCAATTATCAGATTTATAAAAATGGCACTTCATTTGGTCCTGCAATGGTAGGAACAGGCGACCCATTAAACTGGACGAATACTACTTTCGGAACTTACACTGTTGTTGCGACAAACATTGCAACGGAATGTACGAACTCAATGCTTGAAACTGTTGTTGTTACAGAACAAGCTGCCCCTGAGTTGTTTACTGTCGGTGGGTCTGGTGCATATTGTATCGGAACAACCGGACTTTCGGTAATTTTAAGTAGCTCTGAAACAGGTATTTTCTATCAATTATACAACGGCACTAATACTGTCGGTGTAGCTGTTGATGGAACAGGCTCAGAATTATCTTGGGACGACATGAGTGCAGGTGCTTACACCGTAGTTGCTTCAAACGGAACAGGATTCTGCGAACTTCAGATGAGTGGCTCGGCAGCAGTAGTAGAAAATCCATCACCATCAGCATTTGATATGTCTGGCGATGTAGAGTATTGCCAAGAAGCTATGCTCGGTGCAACTGTCGAACTTAGCGGTTCGGAATCAAACGTGAACTATCAATTATATCGCAATGGTTCTGCACCTGTTGGTCTGCCTGTAACCGGCGATGGCTC
The DNA here is from genome assembly GCA_029934165.1 of Bacteroidales bacterium. Lineage (GTDB taxonomy): Bacteria > Bacteroidota > Bacteroidia > Bacteroidales > JAOZMU01 > JAOZMU01. The sequence goes on along the minus strand of JAOZMU010000013.1, from coordinate 6,270 downwards.
TGCTATCTCTTGGACAGAAATGCCACAAGGAACATACACTGTTTCGGCTATCAACACAGCCACAAGCTGTATCAACGATATGACAGGTGCTACTGTGGTAACAGAAAATCCGCTTCCTTCTCCTTTTGCTGTACAAGGCTCAGGCGAATATTGCCAAGGCGAAGACGGTTTGACTATTAGCCTAAGTGGTTCAGAAACAGGTGTTGATTATCAACTATTTGACGAAGAAGGAGCAACTGTCGGAACATCTGTTTCAGGTACTGGCTCTGCAATTTCTTGGACAAATGTTATCGACGGAACATATAATGTTGTAGCAGTGAATAATATATCCAACTGCGAAAACGAGATGGCTGGACAAGTAACAATTGTTGTAAATCCAACTCCTAATACGACCATGACACTTACAGGGGATACAATCACTGTTGGCAACGATGCAGAAATAATTTTAGATAACTCTACACAGCAAGTCTTGTATAGTTTATATTTTTATGAAACCAACGACCCTGTAAACGTTGCCAGAACTGGCGATGGACAAAATATCTCTTTCTTTGTTACACCAGGACCAGAGATGACAACAGAGTATTATATTGTAGCTCAAGACATGACAACATTCTGTTCTGCTACATTTGAACCTGTTATTGTAATAGTAAATCATCCTCCAGATACAGAGAATGATACGCTAACAGTTCAAGCAAACTCTACCGGCAATTATATTAGCCTATCAGATAATGATAGCGATATTGATGGTGATTTAGATGAATCTACTGTTGATGTAATTTATAGCTCTGCTGGAGGCACAGTAACTTATGATGGAAACGGTGGTATCGAATACACGCCACGAATTAGCTTCATGGGTGTTGATACGCTGGTATATCGAATTTGTGATGAAACCGACCTATGCACAATTGACACTGTGTATATTAGAGTTCAATCCAGATTGATTGTTCCTAACGCTTTCTCACCAAATGGCGATGATTTGAATGATAAATTTGTTATCTTAGGACTTGAAGATTATCCAATTAATGAAATTTATATTTTCAACCGTTGGGGAAATCAAGTATATTATTCAGCACCTTACAAAAACGACTGGGACGGCAAAGCTCAAAACTCTGTCAAAGCAGGAGATGATATTTTACCAGATGGAGTTTATTTCTTCATTTTGAAACTTGGTAATGGTACAGAACCAATTAAGGGAAATATTTATCTAAAACATTAGCCAGCAACACAGCTGCTCTTCCGCCATTATCATTATGATGTGGCGGAAGATTTTTTCTATTTGCTTGTTAAAGCGGCAAGTAAAATTGTAAAATGATATAACTATAAGTGCCTTGCACTTTTTAATATTGACAAGTAAGTACTCTTACAAAAGTTCTTACGCTTTTTATTAACCTAAGTTGTTAATTCACAGCTTAAACGTTTCATAAAAAATAGGTCTTAGACCTTAGGTTAATTTAATCTTTGTCCTAAAATAATAATGCTATGAGAAAAATTACAAAAACAGCGAAAATTTTCATACTGGCACTGATATTCGCTGCTTTATGTCGGGAGGCAAACGCACAACAAGACCCGATGTTTACGCAGTACATGTCAAATGTCCAGATGATAAATGCAGGCTATGCCGGCACAGGTGGCTGCCTTTCGGCGATGATGATGTCAAGAAACCAGTGGGTTGGTTTTGATGGCGCGCCGCAGACAAACGTCTTACTAATAAATTCGCCATTGCCTTTGTTTCATAACTTTGGCGTAGGGCTGTCGCTGATAAACGACCGCATAGGACCAATAAACAATACATCTGTATATCTTGATTTTTCGTTTAATTTTAAATTGACAAAAAAAATCAGGCTAGCAATGGGAGCAAAGGGCGGTTTCAATGTTTTCAAGCCAGACCACAATGGTTTAGACCTTGTTGACCCTAACGACCCCGTTTTTACATCGGACATTAGTTCGAGTTTTATGCCAAATTTTGGCTTCGGACTTTATATGTACACACCAAAATATTACCTTGGCGTTTCTACCCCGACACTTATCAGTTCGGATTTGGAATCTGGCGACGGTTTGGTATCACTAGGAAAACAATCGCGCCATTTTTTCGTCGTTGGAGGTTATCTGTTTAACATAAACAAAAACTTACGTTTCAAGCCATCAGGAATGTTGAAAGTTGTGGAAAACGCACCACTATCTTTTGACATAACAGCAGCATTTATCCTTTGGGATAAGTTATGGTTGGGCGGTATGTATCGTTTTGGCGACAGCTTTGGAGCGTTGATACAATACCAAATAACCAAGCAATTCCGAATCGGCTATTCGTATGATATGGCGATAACAGAAATGCAAGGATACAATTCGGGAACCCATGAGTTCATGTTGAGCTACGACTTTAGCTTTACGCACGACAAAATTAAGACCCCACGCTTTTTCTAAAATCATAAATAATGTATGAAAAAGTTAATCAGTAAATATAATAAATTAAAAAATTAGAACAGATGAGAAAAATCGTTTCAATATTTTTCGTGCTGTTGATTGTCGGAGGTCTTGCTTATCCTGTTGCTGCACAGAAAGCAAAGCTAAAACGAGCCGACAGGCAATTCGACAGATTGAATTATTCGAGAGCCATCGAATTATATTCTATGATTGCAAACCGGAACTTCAAAAAAGTTTCTGTTTTGCACGTAACAGAACGTCTTGCCGAGACCTATCGGCTAACAAATGACACCGAGAACGCCGAGCTTTGGTACTCGCGTTTGGTTGCCATAGAAGGCAGTAAGCCAGAGAATTTGTTTTATTATGCCATGGCTCTGAAGAGCAACGGCAGATACGGCGAGTCGCAAAAATGGATGCAAAAATACGCAAAAACAAACCAAGAAGACCAACGAGCAAAAGATAACCTAAAAGACCTTGAGTATATTGCTGGGTTGATGAAAGATTCGTTGTACTACGAGGTTCGTTTGTTGGACATTAGCACGCCAACAGCAGATTATTCGCCAAATTTTTACAACAGCAAAGTGGTTTTTGTTTCTGCACGCGACACAAACAAATGGCAACGAAACGGCTGGACAGGTCAGCCATACACAAGTCTGTTTATTGCAGACAAAGACGTAAAAGGTAATTTGATAGATTATGAGCATTTTGATAGCGACATAAATTCAAAATACAACGAAGGACCTTGCACTTTTCCGAAAGAAATGGGCGTAATTTATTTCACCAGAAATAATTATTTGGACGGTAAAATAGGGAAAGATGAAACCAATATGGTTAACCTTAAAATTTATAAGGCTACCCAAAACGAAGAAGATGAGTGGACTAATATTGAGCCATTTGAGTACAATAGCGAGGATTATTCTTGCGGACACCCCGCTCTATCACCACAAAGTCGGAAACTTTATTTTGTCTCGGATATGCCCGGCGGTTTTGGTGGAACAGACATTTATGTTTGCGAAAATAATAACGGCAAATGGAGCAAACCCAAAAACCTCGGTTCAGATATTAACACTGCTGGAAATGAGATGTTTCCGTATGTCGATTATTTAGATTATCTTTATTTCTCTTCTGACGGACTTCTCGGAATGGGCGGTTTAGATGTTTTTGTCGCCAAAGAAATGGACAGCAAAAGTGCCGGAATGCTTGGTGTCGAAAACTACGAAAAAAAAGAAGGCGAAATGAGTTTTATGGTTGCCAACATGAAGTATCCTATAAACACGTGCAAAGACGATTTCGGATTGATAATTGACGAATATCAGCGCGGATATCTTGCTTCAAATCGTGAGGGGGGAGTAGGAGACGATGACTTATACTTTTTTGAAGTTATGAATCCCCCGATGGCAAACACTGATTATCTTGTTGTTGACGAAGATTGCGCTCCAACAAAAATCACTGTTGCTCTCAATGATACAGATATTGATGACGACTTAAATCCAGCATCGGTAAATGTATTGACTAAGCTGAACAACGGTGGCGAATTGAAAATAGACTCTATTGGAGACCTTTATTATCAACCGTTACCAAATTTCAATGGTGCCGACAAGGTAACATATCGCGTATTTGACCATCATGGTTTTTCGGACACCAGTCAGTTGATAATTACGGTTTTACCTGTTAATGACCCACCAGTTGCGGAAGCAGACTCGTTGGTTGTCGATGAAAACGATGCACCAGTAAATATTTTTGTGCCCGTCAACGACTATGACATTGACGGAAACCTTGACTCTTCGACCGTTAAAGTTCTTTCTACAGAACAAAAAGGAGCAAACGCAAAAGTGGACGGAACAGGAAACATTGCCTACGCACCACCAAGAGATTATTTTGGCACCGACCAAGTAGTTTATAGCATTTGCGATACCGATGGAGCTTGCGATATTGATACCGTATTTGTAACAATTAACGAAGTTAAAGTTGAAGTAGGACTAGAATTTGAAATCAGGATTAGTTATCAGTTGAACAAGGCAGAGATAAAATTTGACTCTGAAATTGAGCTAGATAGACTTATTGAATTTATGACCGAAAACGGAAAGATAAATGTCGAAATCGGTGCGCACACAGACGCTCGTGGTAGCGCAGCCTATAACATGAGTTTGTCGCAACGCAGAGCGCAAGCTGCCGTAGATTATTTAGTCAAAAACGGAATTGTAGCCGACCGATTAACAGCAAAAGGATACGGCGAAGCACGTATAAAAAATCATTGTATTGAGGGTACATCTTGTACCGACAAAGAACATGCAATCAATAGACGTACGACTGTTCGTGTAACAGGACGTAACTAATGCAATCTGGTTGAACAGAGGCGTTTGTCTCTGTTCAATTTAATTATTAACTATTCGATTTATTTTATTAATGTCCTGATTATCAGGAATAAAACAAAGGAAGATGAAAAACAAAATGGTATTTAAGTTAATACTTACTGTCCTGTTTTCGTTTGGGGTGTTTGCATCAAATGCTCAAATCAAAGTCTTATCCGGACAAAAAGGTAGTACCTACGAAATGTTTGGAAAAGACGTTGCTAAACACATGAAAACGAAAACCGAAGTCTTAAATTCGGGCGGAAGCGTAGATAATTTTATCAAAATCTATCACTCGGCTTTTGGTGCAAACTTTGCCTTGTTGCCGCTTGATGTCTTGTTTGTCAATGAGTTAACAGAAATGAACGTGCGCAGAAACATTAAAATCTTGGCACCTCTTTTCACCGATGAAGTTCATCTTATTGTTTCGGCAAATAGTAAGATTACGACAATCAAAGACTTGAAAAACAAGAAAGTCGCAGTAGGCGATAAATCTCAAGGTTCGAGTATCACTGCCCGCATGATTAAGCGTATTGTACAAGTCGACTGGGAAAGTGTTTCAATGGATGTTGAAGATGCAAAAACAGCATTGAAAGATGGTAAAATTGATGCGATATTCTATGTCGGAGCAAAGCCGTCAAAAATACTTCAAAGTCTTAAAAATGTACGACTTCTAAATGTCGATGACCCAGCATTAAGTAGCGTATATCCACAAACAACAATTCCTAAAGGAACATACAAATGGCAAAAAGAGGATATAAAAACTTGTGGAATTTTGACCGTTTTAGTTACCAATATCGCAGAAAAATCTGATGAAGTTAAGTATATAAAAGAAGTTCTTCTAACGGTTAAGAAAAACTTGAATAAATTGAAAGAAGGTAATTCAATATGGAAAGAAGTAAATGTTTCTAAAGAACAATTTAAGAAAATTTACAACTGGCCTGTTCACGTTGCGGCAAAAAAAGTATTTGATCTTAAATAACTTAAACCATAGATGATTATGAAATCAAAATTTATAGGTAGTATATCGAAAATCTCGATTTTGCTCCTTTTTTTGATAGCCGTTGGTGTAGGCAGGGCAGATGCTCAAGGTTACGGCGAACGGATAATAAAAAAGGCAAATTCGTACAAGTACACGATTCAGGACACTGTCTCGTTTGAATTGAAAGCTGGCGAAGTACACGAAAAATTACTAAAACTCGAAAAAGGTGTAGAGTATTTTATCGTAGCATTCTCAGATGATACCGACATCAAGGACATGGATTTATACATATACAATACAAAAAAACGCGTAATAGCGAAAGATGTAGAATATGGTCCTATGGGTGTTATAACGTACAAACCTTATGTAACGAAAGAATTGAAAATTCAGGTGAAAAACTTTGAGAGTGCAGATGCCGAAAAGGCATACAGCGGCTCATTATATATTTTCAGTAAGAGTAAGTAAGGTCTTAGACCTATTTTTTATGAAACGTTTAAGCTGTGAATTAACAACTTA
>JAOZMU010000222.1 GCA_029934165.1 Bacteroidales bacterium | reverse complement strand
CGCCCATAAAAAAACTATAAGAATATTTCTTTTCAATGTGAATTGATTTTTTATGCCCAAATACTGTATTAAAAGGTGCTGGCACTTGAACTACAAAAACAATAATTATGAGACTGATTGAAAATTTCTCATTAAAAACCAAAAACACTTTTAAAATAGACGTACAATGTTCTAAATATGTTGAAGTTATAAGCATAGAAGAACTTTTTGCAGCTCTTGATATTGCCAAAAATCAAAACGAACAAATTTTTGTGCTTGGCGGTGGGAGTAATGTACTATTTCTTGAAGATTTTTGCGGAATGGTTTTATGCCCACGAATTATGGGTGTAAATATTATTGCCCAAAATAACGATTGTGTTTGGGTTTGCGTTGGTGCTGGCGAGGCGTGGGACGATACTGTCCAATGGGCTGTCCGGCAAGGATATGGGGGCATCGAAAACCTATCTGGCATACCCGGAAACACAGGAGCAGCTCCAACACAAAACATTGGAGCTTATGGAGTTGAAATCTGTCAAGCGGTAGAAGAGATTGAGGCAGTTCGTATTTCGGATAAGAAAATTATCCGATTTGCAGTAGATGAATGCCGGTTCGATTATCGGTCGAGTGTATTTAAAACTACGTTAAAAAGCCAGTTTGTCATAACAAATGTTATCCTTCGATTACAAAAAAAAGCCAAATTAAATGTTGGCTATGGCGAATTGAACAAACGGCTGGCGCATTTGCCAAATGTTTCCATTGCAGATGTGCGCAACATGGTTCTCGAAATAAGAAATAGCAAACTTCCAGATTTAAAGCTGATTGGGAATGCTGGTAGTTTCTTCAAGAATCCGATTGTTGCAAAAAATAAAGCTGAAGAGCTATTAAAAGATTTTCCTGAAATAGCTCATTTTTCTTTGTCAAACGGTGAAATAAAACTTGCAGCAGGCTGGCTTATAGACCATTGCAACTTAAAAGGTGTGCGTCTCGGCGATGCTTCTGTTTATGAACGGCAAGCTCTAATTCTTGTAAATTATGGCAACGCAACGGGATTGGATATTATGCTTCTTGCGATAATTGTTCAACAGAGTGTTTATCAGGTGTTTGGCATAGCTCTTGAGTTTGAAGTGAACACAATTTAGACAGTTATAAAGTAATCCGTGCGGTTTTCATCTTTGTCGAAAAACGATTTACTGCCATTACCATCTTCTCTTTATCGGCATATCGGTGGTAATTGTAATTGCATGATAGTGAGTAATATAGCCTTATGAACTGAACTGAACTAAGTTTACATAATGGTTTTTATTTTTTCCATAAGAGACTCAAAAACAATGGGTTTAGAGATGTAATCTATAAATCCGACTTCTCTACATTTTTTGATGTCAGCAGCCAAAGCGTGGGCTGTTTGTGCAATAATTGGTAGTTCGGGGTATTTTTCTTTTATTTTTTTGGTAACTGCATAGCCATCAGTGTCTGGCAGCCAAATGTCCATCAAAATCAAATCTATGTCTTTGTTTGCATCAACAAATTTTAATGCATCAGCACCAAGCCTAACAAAATGCACGTCTGCATTTGCATCAGAAAACACTATTCTAAAATACTCTGCACTAATTAAATCGTCTTCAACAACAAGAATTTTAAGTCCCGATAAATCAATCTTATCGTTTTTATAAATCAACTCATTTTTTGCAATATTATGTGGTATTCTAACGCTAAAAGACGCACCATTATCAGGGCTTGACTTGATTGAAATTGTTCCGTTTAAAAGTTCAATTATCGCTCTTGCAATAGCCAAACCCAGTCCATTTCCGCCGTATTTTCGCGTATGCCCTTCGTCTCCTTGTCTAAATCTTTCGAAAATAATTTCATGCAGGTCATGATGAATTCCGATACCGGTATCAGCAATTGTAAATACAACAAACTCATTTTCAATCTCATAAGTAATTGAAACTTCGCCAGAATCTGTAAATTTTATAGCGTTGTCAGCAATGTTTATTAGCACTTGGTGCAACCGAATTGAGTCTGTTTTAATGAAATCGGCACCGTTTTGCAATGCCATACTTGCAAATATACGCAGATTTGATTTGTCAAAGATGTTTATTTTATTATTACAAAACTCCATTACCAAATTTGTAATTTCGTTCAATGAACACCTTTCTATCTTAATTTCCAGTTCGCCGGATTCTATTTTTGCGATTTCAACAATATCCATCACAATTTTAAGTAACTCACTACTACTACGTTTGATGATTTTAATATAGCGATTTCGTCTTTCAATAGAAAGGTTTGGATTTTCAAAAAAATCTATAAAACCAATAATACCATTCAACGGTGTCCGAATTTCGTGAGAAATATTGGCTAAAAACACCGACTTCAACCTATCAGATTCTTCGGCTTTTTCTTTAGCGATTTTTATTTCTTCATCGTTTTTCTTTTTATTTAAAATTTGTAACGAACTTTCTAAAAGCAGTTTTAGTTGTGTGGCATCGTCCTCATTATATTTTTGTATTTTATTGACGACTGCCAAAATTGCAGCAATTTTTGTTCCATCGAAAACAGGCACACACAAAAATCTCGAAATATCTGACTGTCCATACGGCAGGTTTTCGGTTTCGTCAAAAACATCTGAATCATTCTGTATGAATACGTTACGAGTTCTAAAAGAAGTAGCCCATATAGCGTCAGAATCAATATTAAAAACACTCGATTTGTTTGAAACTTGCCATTGTTTATCCTTTAATTTTAAAGCTACAATTTCCAAAGTTTCCTCGTTTTCATCTACAAAACCAATGAACCCAGCATAACTATCGGTAAGGTTTATTGCGTTTTCGAGCGTAAAATGAGTTATTTTATTAGACGGGGCATTTTGCATTTGTGTCAGCGAAAGTAGTGCTTCGAGGCGTTCTTTACTTGTCTCAAGAATGGCTTCGTTTTGTTTTCGTTCCGAAATATCAAGCATAACACCAACAAGCCCTGCAACATTGCCTGCTTGATTATAATAAACAGACTTATAAACAAGAACATCATGTAAAGTATTATCAACATATTTTACTTTTGTCTCAAAAACTTGATTTTCCTTAAATTTAATTAGCTCAATATCAGCCTTATAATAAATATCAGCCAAATCACTAGGTGAAATGTCGTAAACTGTTGCTCCCACAATTTTTTCATGTGGCAGCCCTATTACGTTAGAAAAAGCATCATTGCAACCATCGTAAATACCTTGTGGGTTTATGTAGAAAATGGGATTAGGAATAGAATTTATGATGGTTTCGAGTTGTTGCTTATTCTTATGCAAGCCAAAAGACATTGTAAAGTAGTGCTTTCCGAGAACAAGCACATCTATCAACGATTTTAAAGCCGCTATTTGCTGATGTGAAAAATTTGTCTGTATTTGAGTTACTATTATTATTCCATTACTCTGATTATTAAATTGGAGATTTGTTGCCAAAATATTTGCATCAGGTTCTATATTTAATTTAGTTACAATTGAGTGATGCAAATTGGAGTTTTTTTGGATTTTAGTGGGGCTGTTGGGGGGGATAAAACTAAACTCCGCAGAATCAAAGTGTATTTCTTTGGGGATATTAATCTGCTGATTTGCATTTGTAAATTTAACAGAAATGACGCAAACACAGCCGTTAATAATCTCTAATACAGCACTATAAGCCATATACAAAAGATTGTCTAACTGCAAATTGCCTGTTAAAATATTTTGCCCTATTTGTGCTAATACATTGTCAAGCACTTTGCGATATTCAAGAGCCTTTTTGTCGTTTTTGTGTTCCGTAATATCAATTAAAAAGCCTTGAATTTCTGTTATTTGTTCAGTTTCATCTGTTGTAGCAAAAGCTGTCAAAAGCAAATAAATCGGCGTACCATCAATTTTTTGTAGTTCAATTTCGTAATTTTCGATGCTTTTCCACACCGAAAGCAATTCAATAAACTCATTTCTTTGTCCCGCTATGGTATAATACTTGTTTGCGTTAGTTTTTAGGGCAACTTCCTTTGTTTCGTGTCCAAACAATTTCACAAATTTATCGTTGCAAAAAAGAACTTTTCCATCGCCACGAGTAATAAAATTGCTAGTTGGTGTTTTCTCGAAAAAGTGTTGATAAGCTAATTTACTTTGATATAACTCGTTCTGTGTTTCGGCAATCTTTTCACGTAGTTTATCCTCGGCAAATTTTATACGTAACATCGTCCTAAATTGGAATATAAATTCATTGATATTGAACGGTTTAGAGAGAAAAGCATCTGCCAATGCATCAAGCCTTTGGGTTAAATTTTCAGGGTTTTTATCAACTGTCGTAAGTAGAATTATCGGTATGTGCGCAACACTTTTTTCTGCCCTAAACTGCCGACATAAATCAACCCCGTTAAATTTTGGCATTATTACGTCTATCAAAACTACATCTGGTTGATACTGAATTGTTAACCCTAGCGACTTTGTAGGATTACTACAAGTTTTTATCCCAACATCAGGAAGCGCAGCTTGGATAAGATTAGAAATAGAGATTAAATTATCTTCACAGTCGTCAATATATAAAAGATTTGGCATCGTTGCTATTTATCAGTAAAATGAATTATTAACGTAAGTATGAAGCACATAGAGCATCAAAATTGTTAGTGCATTGTCTGTGGCATTCTTTACAACTATGCAGAGTTTGTTCATAAAAATAAATCCATATTGAAAAAAACGATATGCATGTTTTTGCGGACAAAAGCGGTAACTTGATGATTATCAGTATTTTTTGGGCGGCTTTCGGGCTTTCCGCTTGTAGTCGGTGTGCCGCCATGCGTTTTTGGCAAAAGCGGTTTGGCGGAGCTTCCTATCGGTCGCTCGCCAAACCGCGCCAAAAATCGCATGCCAACACACCGAGCTACCGCTACAATCCCTGCCGCAAAACGCCGTTGTAGCCAGCGGTTTACGTACTTTTTGGCTGAATTAAACTGCCATCTGCTAACAGTTTACGTTAATATAAGCTGAAAACTACCAACAATTATCCAACACGACACAAACGCATAAGCATTTCTTTGTCCGTCACAATTATGTTTTTTCTCTTAATTGTTATTAATTTATCAGATTTAAATTCATTCAACAGCCTAACCATACTCTCGGACGACATGCCGACAAACTCTGCAATATCTTTCCTGTTTATACAAGAAAACAAGTCATCGTCGGCAAACTTTTCATCATTCAAATAAAGTAGTGCATGTGCGAGTCTGCCGTGCATTTGTTTAGTACCAACAATTGCCAATTTCTCGAACAAATGTTTATACACTACGCCGTTTTCAACTTGCATGTGCAAGAGAGTTCTGGGTGTTTTTTTGATAGATTCAACAAATCTATCTTTCTTTATTAGGCATATTTGCGACTGCTTTAAACTATTGACAGTGAACGGATAATAGTCTTCGCTAAATAAAATAGGAAAACCAATAAAGTTGCCAGAGTTTATGAAATCTACAATAATATTTTTTTCGCTATCGCCTTCTATAACCATCTTTATCAGTCCATTACGAACATAAAGAAGGTGCGATGCAAAGGCACCTTGTTTAACCACGGTTTCGCCTTTTTGGTATGTTATCTGTCTGCAATTTTCGTTTCCTAACCATTGTTCTGAATTTTGTTCCGAAAAAATGCCATTATTTAATAATGGACATTCATCGCAGGTGGGATTATTGTTGTAATTCTTCATATTATTTTAAGATTTATTTGTCTTAGATAATTAATTTTGCATTATTAATTAATAAATAAACTAAAGCTAATTCTAATTCTAAATTTTTTAAAACACTACTAATATTTTATATCAACATACGACAACTCTAATAACAAACCAATTATGTTTGCAATAGCAATTTTCAGATGTAAAACAATAAAATATTAATAATTGGCAAAATACGGTTTTTTTTTGATATTTTAGCTAAAAATTAGTAAGACATTGTTTAAAAATCATTTTTTTTATTTAAGAAGGTTCTGCTTTTCCGACATAATTTCGCGTCACTTATCAAAAAAACACTAATTTAGAGAAAAATAATCACATCAAAATATTATATACACCTAATTATCATACTGTTAACAATATTAACATAAATATAGCTATCAAAATACTATAAATGTTTCACAAAATATCTCATTGCATACATAAAAAATTAGCACCAAAATAATTATAAGTAATGGAAAATTAATAATTAATAATTTTGCTTACGCCTGATTTAGTT
>JAOZMU010000221.1 GCA_029934165.1 Bacteroidales bacterium | reverse complement strand
TGCCATGCACTTTTTAATATTGAGACAAAGATTTACGATTTGACTGAAAATCAGCAAAAACAGTATAAGTTAATTTGTTCTTTGCTCTAATAAACCACAGCTATGACAAAAAGTAAAACTATCTATTTGGTTATATTTACATTTATAAGTATATTAACCCATGGTCAAGAAACAACAGACACAACAAATATCTGGCCATATTGCGAATACGACTACGCGAAACAATACATTTACAATCTCGAAAATAGTCTTAGGAGTAATCATGCGATAATAAAAAATGATACTCTATGCTCAACAGTTGTCGGCGATGCTATAACTCTTCAGCAAGCTGATATTGATACGCTCGTAAAAATAATAAATAACTCTTCGACAATCATAACAACCGGATTATCAAAGAGTTATGTACCACATCATGCTATTATTTTTTATAACAATGCAGATTCGGTTTGCGCTTGGATAACAATGGATTTTTGTAGCAAGCAAATTGTTATCTATCCAGAAAAGGCTGAATGTAAACCTATTGAAAGAAAGATAACAGATGACGAAGTGGACGAAATAAGAAAAGAAGCTGAAAAGCTCAGTCAAATTATTTCCACTAATGGGCATAAAGTATTGAACTCGCCATTTGCGTATGCAATATACAAAAAACAAATCGACAATGATAAGCGGCGCAAAAAAAAGTAAACTGGTTAATCTTTTGTATTTATGCTTATTACAGTGCCAAATAAGTTTTAATTAATTAAAATTTAATAAAATCGGCACAATTTTTTGGAAGAAGTAAAAAAGCCTCTATATTTGCAGCGCACAAGAGCCTAAGTGGCGGAATTGGTAGACGCGCTGGTCTCAAAAACCTGTGAGCTTTGCTCGTGCCGGTTCGATCCCGGCCTTAGGTACAAAAGCCTCTCTGAATTTTCGGAGAGGCTTTTTTTATTGCTTTTATTAACGTAAGTTGCTAATTCACAGCCTAAACGTTTCATAAAAAATAGGTACTCGACCTTAACAGTTTAAATAAATGTCAAAAGAGCTGCCACTTCCAACTTCGCTCTGGATTTTGAAATAACTCTTATTATGTCTGTTTAGCAGCTCGTTACAAATTTGTAAACCCATCCCAAAGCCCGGTTCATTTTCTGTTCCAGAAGTATTTTGTCGGATTGTTGAGCGAAACATAGAATCAATAATACTTTGCGGCATACCTACACCTGTGTCGATTATCTTTATGACAATCAGGTTGTTATCTTGTCTTTCGCTTTGAATTAAGACACTTCCATTTCTGTTCGTAAATTTGAGAGCATTCTGAATCAAATTACGAATCAATGTCGAAACAATTGTTTCATCAGCTTCAATCATTTCATCTGGCAAGACGTTGTTATAAATACTTATTGATTTTTCGTGAGCTTTATCCAAAAAAGCGTTGCGTTTTTCTTCTACCAAGTTGTGTAAGTTAAATCGCGTTTTTGTGAGTGTAAACTTTGTCGATTGTGCATGAATCCAATCCGTTAAACTACTCAATAATTTACCTGCATGACCAGAACTTTTTGCGATAAATTCTATTTTTCGTTTCATCTCGTATGCCGATATTGTGTCGATACCCTCTTGTAATTGTTTGGCATACATCTGAATATACTGCATTGGACTATTAAGATCGTGAGCAACAACCGAATACAAAAATGATTTTAATTGGATTTGTGTTTCCAGTTCAGCATTATTTTTTTCCAATTCATCGTTTTTCAACTTTAGGTCTTCCTCAGCATTTTTCAGCTTCAAGTGAACTTTTACTCGCGAAATTAGCTCATCAACAACAATTGGCTTCGAAACATAATCGACACCACCAACCAAAAACCCCTTTTTAATATCCTCGACACTGTTCTGCGAAGTGCAAAAAATTATCGGAATATTTGCAGTTTCAGGATTGGATTTTAGTTTTCCAGCTATCGTATATCCGTCAGTATCAGGCAGTTGTATGTCTAAAACAATCAAATCAGGTTTTTTTGCCTCAATACTTTCAAATGCACTAGTGCCAGTCATCGCAAAAGCAAGTTCAATTTCAGTAGTATTCAAACTTGATGCGATTATTTGAATTAATTCTTTGTCATCTTCGACAATAAGTATGAGGCTATTTTTTGTGTAAATTTGGCTCAAAATGTTCAATTTTTAAGTGTTAGAGGGCTGTGCTTTACAGCCCAAACCAATTAGTTATTAAGAAACGTATTGAAATTCAAGTTAATAACAACTACAAAAGCAACGATTATCTTTTACGCTCCTTACAAACGAAAATAAAATTAATTTATTTGTCAAAATATACAAAAAATATTTTTTTAGCTACAAATTACTGTTTTTAGTCTATTAAAAACAAAGATAAAATCAACCTATACCATTATTTGCTGATTTTCAGTCAATTAAACGTTAAAATATTCTACATATTGAACAATATACATGATATTTTTAAATTGTGTTTTGCAAACATCTGTAAATCAAGACTCTGTAAAATTCGCAAAAAATATTTAAACTATTGATTATTAGAGTAATATGTTTTTATACATTGATTGAAGTTCTTGAGTTTTACTATTTCTCTTCCTTTTCAATTGGTGGTGTAGGTGGCGCAATTATCTTAGCTCCAACATATTCAAGAAATATTTTCTCCGCTGTATTTTGTCTGATAATTGCAACTAAGCGAATAATTGTTCCAACATCGTTGTCATGAATGTAGCTCAACTTGCCCGGTTTGCCACCAGTAACATAAACACAATTACCTAAAATATCACGAAACGCCCAGTCGTTTCGTGTGGTTTGAAATGCGCAATTACGTATATATTTGCACGAACGCCCAGACCAGCCAAGAAATTGCCCCTGTATTATTAGAGTATCATTTGTATGTTTCTTTATTTTTTTTGAAATATACTCAAGATTGGAATGCTCCAAAAGAGCCGAACTTTTTTTCCGTGAGCCTATATGACAGGCTGTTAAAATAAACAATAGTAAAATTACGAAAGTAAATGTTTTCATAGTTTTGATTTTATGGTTGATAAATTTATTTGCTTCACTTGGAGGCTTCATTGTTCTGAAAACTAGGACTTTTAGGCTGGCATTTGCTGCATGTTTCTTGGTTTTCAAATTGCAATCTTTATGCCGTAATTTGAAACAAGGCTTTGTGAAAAATAATTTATCAAAATTCTATTCTATTGGCTGTCCAGCGTTTATTCATAAAAATCAATTTCCATTGAAAAAATGTTATGCGTATTTTTGCGGATAAAATAACAATCAGATTTTATGGGCAGCTTCGGGCTTTCCGTTTGTAGTTGCCTTGTGGCTTGCGTTTTTGGCAAGCGGTTTGGCGGAGCTTCCTTCGGTCGCTCGCCAAACCGCGCCAAAAATCACAAGCCACTTCGGCAAGCTACCACTACAATCCCTGCCGCAAAACGCCTTTGTAGCAAGCGTTTTTACAAAACAGACAAATTTTTATGAACAAGCCCATATTGGCTATTTGGTATTACTTCCAAAATAGTATAATTTTGCAAACAAGATTTGTCCATAAAATTCAATTTACATTGAAAAAACGTTACAGCTGTTTTTCGTAGCAAATTTCAATAATTAAAACTTTTTAGGAACAAACCCTGATATTAAAAAGTTGCACAAAAATAATTTTTAAATATGCTGCCAAAGAAAAAAAAACACACAAAAGTAAAAGACGGTTTACACCCAATGAATCGACATCGCGAACGCTACGATTTTAAACAATTGATTTCCACTTGCCCCAACTTGGAGCAATTTGTGGTTATGAATAAATATGACGATGAAACAGTGGATTTTGCAAACCCAAGTGCCGTTAAAATGCTGAATACTGCGCTGTTGATGCACTATTACGATATTGAAAAATGGGAAATTCCAGAAGGTTATTTATGCCCACCAATACCAGGAAGAGCCGATTATATACATAGGATAGCCGATTTGTTACGTGCTGCCAACTATGGTAAAACACCCACAGGAAAAACGATAAAATGTTTAGATGTCGGAGTAGGTGCAAATTGCATTTATCCTATCATTGGACACAAAGAATACGGCTGGTCGTTTATTGGCTCAGAGGTTGATACTGTAGCTGTTGAGGCGGCAAGAAATATTGTGATAGCAAACTCAAGTTTGAAAGATGCAGTAGAAATTCGTATCCAGAAAAATCAACGCGACATTTTTTACCACCTAATCGAGCCAGATGAGCGTATAGATGTCGTAGTTTGTAATCCTCCCTTTCATGCCTCCCAAGAAGCAGCAGAGGCTGGGACACTGCGCAAGTTGAACAATTTGAATGCCAAAAAAACAACCAAACCAGTTCTTAATTTTGGCGGGAAAAGTAGCGAATTATGGTGCCATGGCGGCGAAGGAAAATTTGTTGCCAACATGATTCGTGAGAGCAAAAACTTTAGTAAAAGTTGTTTTTGGTTTTCTACTTTGATTTCAAAACAATCGAATTTAAAACGCGTTCACGAGGCACTTGAACGAGCTAAAGCAGTAGAAATCCGCACTTTACCAATGGGACAAGGTAATAAAATGAGCCGTGTTGTCGCTTGGACATTTTTGACTACCGAGGAACAAAAAGAATGGCGAGATACGCGTTGGAATACTAAACCGAAGAAATAAACTCGGGATAAAACGCATTTGCCACATTTATAGATTATGCACTTTTTTTGACACGTTTAAGCTGTAAATTAGTAACTTACGTTAATAAAAAGCAGAAGAACTTTTGTAGGAGTACTTAAATACTTTGTGCTGTTTATTAAGATTTATTAGTAAAATGAATTTAATAAAGTAAGCCATTAAAATTCCTAACTAAAACTAAATCAGGCGTAAGCAAAATTATTAATTATTAATTATTAATTTTCCATTACTTAAGAATTGTATCTAGCTAATAACAACTCGAAAAATGTTGTTAATTTTTTCGTAACTATAAATATTAATGGTTTAAAAAATACTAATTCATTGATTAGCAAAACTTTAAATAAATTAACGTGAATTGTATTTTTGCCTAATATTCAAATAATTAGCGACTGTAAGATAAATTCTTCCGACTTTTTTCAGAATTAGTATAGCTTTGGTTTTTGACTTGTTCTTTTATCAATTATCTTCATCTTTAAAGGTTTGATAATGAACAAAATAATTGCGCCTAAATTTCTATTTTTTTTGTTACTAAACAAACCAAGAAAATGATAACAGACTACAATAATATTATCTATAATATTCAAGCCGAATTGACAGAATATCTTAAAAAATCTGGTCTAAAGTCCTTAGTTTTAGGTATTTCTGGTGGTATTGATAGTGCAGTTTCGGCGGCACTTGCCTATCCTGTTTGTAAAAAATTAGGCGTTAAACTAATCGGTCGCAGTATCACTATTATTACAAATAAACCCGATGAAATAGCTCGCGCTAAGCTAATTGGACAATATTTTACAACAAATTTTAGAGAAGTAGATTTATCTGATGGCTTTCAGCAGTTGGAAAAACTTATTGTTGAAGATATTGAGCAGCAAGACAGAGCCGACAAAGAATTTAAAATTCGGCTTGGAAATGTAAAAGCCAGAACACGAATGATTTACATTTACGATTTAGCTTCCAAAAATAAAGGCATGGTACTAAGTACGGATAATTATACTGAACTTTTATTAGGTTTTTGGACTCTACATGGCGATGTTGGCGATTACGGAATGATTCAGAATTTATGGAAAACCGAGGTTTATGAATTGTCGCGTTATTTGGCGGCTCAAATGGAAAACAGAGAAGCTGCAAAAGCCCTGATAGACTGTGTTACAGCCGTGCCAACCGATGGACTGGGTATTACCAACAGCGATTTAGAACAAATTGGAGCTGCCACCTATGAAGAGGTTGATGAGATTTTGATAGCGCACCTTGCCGACCCAACAAATGCCGAGCTTGCAAAACACCCTGTAATTCAACGTAAATTGCGGTCGGAATTTAAACGTAACAATCCTTTTAATTTATCGCGTGCAACAATCACACAACAGCCTCAAAATTAGTTTATTATCTCCTATTTTTGACAAGTTATAGGCTGTCGTTTCATTGGTATAATTTATAGGCATTTTAAACGATTAGTTTCAATAATCTACAAAAACTTACAGAAATTATTTTCATAACAATTAGACTTTGGACAAAATTATTAAAACTAATCTTTTAGACTTTGGACAATAATAAATTTAGAGTTAAAAATAATAAATTTGAAAAAA